>JAFGSO010000307.1 GCA_016934605.1 Calditrichota bacterium
CCATCGCCATCATTGTCGAAATCGGCGAAATTCACATACGCATCGACCGAATCAATCATTTCCCTGACGAATGTGGCTGCATGTCCTCCCATACCAAATGTTCCGTAGGGCCCGGTGTATAGAGATTCCGGGCCGGAGACCTCTATCCAGCCATAAACCATTCCATCCAGTTCAAACTGATTATAAGAGTTTTCCAGATAAAATTCCCGCATGGTTAGAGTGGGCCATGGTCCATCAAATAATTCGGCCTGCAGTTGCTGAGGTGCATCCGTCTGCACATTCACCGCATCAGCATACTTACCCACCAATACCGGGAAACTGGTTGTCAAAGTTTCTAAATTATTTATACCAATTTCAGGATTTAGGATTGCTTTCTGTTTATCAACCACCCATTTCTGAATGATGTGAGCCATGTTGCTATTCGGATATTCCGACTGCATCATTTCGGTATGTTCTCTTACTTTTTCAGGCAACGGCCCACCTTTCATGGGAGGTATGGTGCCGTGTAGAGAAGTAAACAGAGTAAAAAACACTGCAAGAACCATAAGATTATTCATTGAGAAAACTCCTTGTATTGGATGGGGCATGCTTGACATAATTTATATATCCAACCACCCCGTTGCCGATGTAGTTTATATCCAACCACCCCGTCTGGCCACCGGACAGCCCCTCCTAAATTAGGAGGGGGATGCAAGGGGGAGGTTGGAGACACACCTAAAATAAATCGCAACATATGTCCAGAATTAAACTGAAAATCATATTAAATATGTTTGCATAAAACTTTATTCATTGAAAACTAATACTATTACAGAAAATATCGGAAAAAATTTTAACTATTTTAGTCAAAAATCGTTCTTAATAAATCCATTATTTATTTTTAATACATGATTCTACAAACATTCGTAAAATGCTATTCATTTGTATTAAAAAAAAGCCAGGAAAAAAATTTCCCGGCTTTGAATATAGCAATAAATGATGGTATGAAAAATATTTTATTTCATGAAGATCATCTTCTTCGAGGAAACAAAATCTCCGGCGGTAATGCGATAGATGTAGATACCGCTGGATACTTCCATACCGTGATCATTGCGTCCGTCCCAGACCACCTTGTATTGATTGGCGGGCTGCAGATCGCTCACCAGCGACCTCACTTTTTCACCCAGAGTGTTATAGATAACCAGAGATACTCTGGACTGGGTTTTCAGCGAATATTCGATAGTGGTTGTGGGGTTGAACGGATTGGGATAATTCGCTTCCAGTGAGTAGTCATAAACCGCTACTGAAGGATTATCATCAATGGACAATGGCATATTGAACCAATCCAGAATTTCCTTGAGCAATTTATAGGCATCTTCCTGGATCACCGGTTCACCGGTGGCATTGGTATCAGCAAGGGCACTCAGATTGAATGTCAGGTAAATAGCTTTTCCGTTACTGGCAGTAAGATTCCGGACACCATTACCTTCACCGCTTACCACACCGGTGAAAACCGTTGCGGCATCTGTTTTAGCCGGATCTGCTTCGGCATAGTCATTCCAGTTATTGTCACCCAGTAAGGCATAGAAATTAAAAACCAGCGGGCTTTGTGACCACATATCGCTCACCGGATCTCCGGCAATACCAATCACAAATTCATCGCCGGCCGAATTACCCGAGCCATCATCGGGATCGCTGACGGCTGCTCCGACACCGAAGACATCATTGATAAAGTCACCTGCTTCAAAAGTTAATGAACCTCCATATCCCTGAGAAAACAGATAATCCGAAGAAGCTACCAGGAGATTTTTACCGGCATTCACGAAGGTTTCCCAGGGTGTACCGGCATAGCTTTCCACCGGGACCTGATTCACGCTGAAACCGACAACCAGTGCATGTTCGAAGCTGGTGTAATTAATGATGGATCCGTCAATACCGCGATGTGTTTCCACATCCCACCATTCATAAATAAGACCCAGAGAGTCCACAATGACCGCATCGAGCAATGGTTGCCAGAAGAGTGTAATGTCGGCTTCATCTGCGATCAGACCATTGAAAACCACCAGAATGGGAGCGGTGGGATTCTGAGGTTCCAGAACCTTGAAATACTGTTTGGCTCCTAACACCGATTTATTGTCATTATCGGTAACCCCAATCCAGTAGGATATGCTGTCTCCGGGAACATAGGTACCGGGGATATCAAAATAATACATATCTCCGGTAGAAGAGGTGGCCATAACGGAGTCAACCGGATCGGCGTTTTTCTGATAATACATATAGGATTGAGTGATGGTACCGTCAATATCCACCAGTTCGGCAACCACAGGTGAAAAACCGGAGGTCGCCCAGGTATCATTCAACTGAGTGACACTATTTACAAACGGGCTGGTGCCATTATAATAATTGACGACCACTTCAAACACGTACTGCGCCCATGCCTGATTTCCGCTGTAACGGATACCATAATATCCGGCCCCACTGTAGGTAAACCAGCTGTGTCCGCGGGGTCCGCCGGGGACATATGTTTCATTGTAATCATAGTAGATATCCGGGATACCATCACCCTGATTGACTCCGGTTCCGGAGCAGACATAACCGATCACAAAATGCGGCCGGTCAGCCGGATTGGGGTCCGGGCTCCAGGGGAGGAAAATGGTGTCAGGACCTGCGGGCGTAAAATCCAGTTCCTCAAAATTCAGAACTCCGGCAGGATTACCGGCAACATTCCACTGGCGGTTATCGTAAACAGTGGGTCCAAATCCGGTGGCAACTCCGCCTGTAGCGGTATAAACGCCATCAGTCACATAGAAATCAGCCAGACCGCCGGTACCATAGATACCCCTCACCTTCAACAGATAAGCGGGATCCGGAATCAGCTTAAAATCACAGAACACGGTGTCATTGGGAAAAGTATAAGGCATTGCTGCGTTGATATTAAGCGGATCGTACCAGGACAGGGTATCAATCACCTGAGTCTGTCCGGCTTCCGTGGTAACCACAGACAGCCTGTGCCGGATAAGATCTTCCTGATAAATATATTTTCCATCATCAATCCGGGTCAGTTTCTGAATTTTCGGAGTATCCGCAAACGAAATTGAGAAGGATACCAAAAACAATGAGATGAGCAGTAACACAAATAAACTTTTGTACATACAATTCCTCCAAAATTTTACATGAATGCTTCCACAATTAATAAGATAAGAGTAAACAATTTCAGGTCATTGCCACCCCCTTTCATACCATTCAAGAACTTATTAGAACGTGAATCCGACATTAAAACTAGAAATATTATTTAAATACTTATGTGCTTCAAAGGAGTAATCGAACTTCAGGTTAGTTGAACCGCTTACTCCAATAATGGCTCCTGCTCCAAAGGAATACATCCTCTGATTGATCCCACCGTCTTCGAATCCGTTATTCAGCAAACCGGCATAGCCACCTCTCAGAAAAAATGCATTCTTATATCCATACTCAATTCCGAAAACGAGATTTTCATCCTGGTCATTGGGATTCAGGCCGTCTGCCAGCACGGTAACACGATGCTGTTCTGTGTTGACAGGATCATAAGCAAGTCCCACTCTGAAAGTAAGCGGCAGCTGAAAAAATTCGGACACATAGTTGGCATTGACATCGGTTGACTGATCGGGATTTTCTGATTTACGAGTTTCGAATTCCAGGGGTTCTCCCTGATAGCGTAAATCCGGTCCGAAATTATTAATGGCAAATCCGATCCGGATATTACGCACTCCCACATTATAGATGGCTCCGACATCGAATGCGACTCCGGTGGCGCGGACATCTGCCAGGTTCATTACCAGCAGCTTGAACGTAGCACCGGCTGAAAATTTATCGGTCATCACCCGGGCGTAGGAGACATTGAAGGCAAAATCGTTCGCGCTGAAGGTCCGGTCAGTTCCCTGGGGACGGTCTATAGTGGTTTCCTGAATATCACCGGAAAGAAATCCCTGCACACTGATACCAATGGCCTGATTTCCCAGGGGAATTCCCAGGGCAATATTTTCGTAAGTCATATCGGCATATAGTTCATAATGAGTGAACGCGGCTTCTCTGAATTGAAGAGAGGTCATTCCCGCCGGATTTATGTAAATTCCTTCAATTCCCTGCGCAAAGGCGGTATAGGCACCTCCCAGCGCAGAGGGACGGCCACCGGCGCTCAGTTCCAGAAACTGGGCACCGGAAGTTCCGGTTCCGGCCAGTATTTGACCAATAAAGACCATACTGATTAACAATATCGATGTGTAAATTCTTCTCATCTTATCCTCCTAAAAGAAGAAAAATTTTAACGCACAACCACAAATTTACCGACAAAATCTCCGGCATCCGATTCAACCTGATAAATATAAAGTCCGCTGGAAATTTTGAGTTCTTCCAGATTGCGCAAGTTCCAGTTATGAGCTCCACCCATCGCATCCGGATCTCCGGAGGATCCATCATGCTCAATCAATTTGATTAAAATGCCCGACAGGGTGAAAATCCGAATGGTACATTTTTCGGGAAGATTGGTAAACATGATGTGGTTGGTGTATTTATTCAAATCCCAGTCAGCCCGAATATAATACGGATTCGGGACTACCTTTATCTGATCCATATCCACAGAAGCCCGGGCTACCTGAGGACCGGTTGTCTGAAAAGTAACTGCATTGGAGACCTGAAAAGGCTTATCGGTATTCATCAGAAAAACATCACCTGCCTGCAGTGAGTTCTCCGGATTTTCGACCAGGTAGGTAAAGGTAAAAATAATGCCGGAAGTATATTTCCCAAAAACTCCCACACTGTCTCCCTGGCTGAAAACACCGTCGCTGTTCACATCAAACAGCTGAGTGGGATGATTCTCATTCAACTGTTTATTAAATGCCAGAAACGGAACAGCCATGCCGTTGACATCCGTATCGACTGTATTGGGGTAATCCGGAAACTGAATTTCAAAATCATAGGGTTCCATGGTATCTCTGGTGTGAACTCCAAAGACATCCTCATTGTCGGTGATCCAGCCGGACAGATCCGCATTATACACTGGTGTCTGGGGTACGTTGAAATCAATATAGACTCCATCCACCAAAGGCGTCACCGCATTTGGATCGAAACTGGTGCCGTATACATTCATCATGGAATCCAGCAGCACCTGGCCGGTGTTCGTATCGGTGATTCGCCAGTATCGGGCATTTCCGTAAGGGGGCTGCAGGGAATCGAAAAATGAAATACGGTAAATGTGTCCCGTGATAGCAGCCGGTTGTGCAATCTGGACTATCGCTTCTCCGCTGGGAGGTCCGATATATTCCAGATTGAGAATAGCGGGATCGTTTCCGGTAATCGGCGGAGTAACCGGTGTTATTTGAAGCTGGTTCTGTTTTTTAGAACTTTCCAGCGGTGGCAGAGCCAGATCCGGATCGCCCCGATCGAATGAGGTAACCGAATAATAATAACTGATGCCGTTTCTCACATCATCATCCACGAAACTATAATTGAGACCGGTTTCGCTTCCCAGCACATCGCCCCGGAAAGTCTGTATCTCCAGCACATGTCCCACCTGGGGATCTCTGGTGGCCAGACCGGCCGGATCTTCCGGACCGGTTCCCAGCACAAAGAACATCCCATCAAAATACACAATGGTACTATCCGGATCAGGATTCGGCGGGAACGTCAGATTCGGTTGATTATAATTAGGATCCGTGGTGGTGATTGTCCCGGCAAACGGCATGGGAGTCCATTTATTACCGACTCTTGATGCCACACAGAAAGAATTAGGAAGTCCCGAGGGAGACAAAGCCTGTTTACTGTATTTATAAAGAACACCGGTACTTTGATTATAAATTATAAAATTATCCTCGGTGGTAAAATTGATGGTATATATCTGATCCCCTTTGAACTGCCTGAAACGAAGGGTATCACGGTCGAACTCCTTAAAATAGAAGCGTGCCGTGGTGTTACCACGTGTAATTCTGGTAATCACACTGTTAGCGGTACGTGTTCCATACAGATCATATTCAGCCAGCAGTTGCCAGTCAGTGGCCAGCCCGGTTACATTCTTATAAACCCGGTATCCTTCAAAATCCATCTGACCGGTGAAGGGATCGGGAACATTTTCCGGAAAATTATCCCAGCTCAGGTATATTTTTTGATCTGCAGGATAGGCCGTCAGATTGGGGGATGGAGG
>JAFGSO010000308.1 GCA_016934605.1 Calditrichota bacterium
CCGCCGGGTGGCGGTGAAAAGTGTATTACAAAAATATTTTGCAGGAGGTACCTATGAAAAAGTGGGTTACGTTTTTATCCGTATTCTTAATATTCGGTGGTTTATCGGTTTCCGGATTCGCTCAGACAGCTTCCTATGATACGGTGTCTATTTACGATCTTCAATATGTTCCAAACCCGGATTCTTCTCAATTTTCTCCCTATGACGGAGATACTGTGGTGGTTCACGGGTATGTGATGCACAATCCGCGCGAACTATGGGTTGGCGCACGCTGGGCCTGCTATATTACCGACGGAACCGATAATCCTTGGTCCGGTTTCTTTATCATTCAAAATGACACCTTCGCAACCAATACCCTGTTTGGCTTTGTACAGGAAGGCGATGAATGTTATTTCACCGGTGTTATTGATGAGTATACCGGCCTGTCACAGCTGGCCATCCTGACAGACCCACTCGTTCCTGTGAATATCGTTTCCGGAGGAAATACTCTACCCGCACCCAAATTGCTGACTTTGGAAGATCTGGCAACTCATGCCGCTGCAGAGCAGTGGGAATCCATGCTGGTACGGATTGAAAATGCCACAGTCACCAATAATAATTTCAGTTCAAATCAGGCTGTGATCACCGATGGGACGGCTACAGGGTATATCGATGATTATTTCTGGTATTACCGGAGTCAGTTTAATAATGGATTAAATCCCTGGCCATCCAACGGCACCAGTCTCAATATCAATGGCTTTACCAGAGATATTGACCAGGCCTATCTTTCCATTAATCCACGTGATGATTCTTATTTTGAAATTCTGACCAATCCGCCGGTGATCGATGATGTTCTCCGTGCTCCCGGTGTTCCGAATTCGATGGATGCAGTGGATGTTACTGCCACAATTATTGACAACGGGAGCGTATCTGCAGCTACATTGTTTTACAGCATCAACCGGGGAGTATTTCAGACGGCAGCTATGAGCGTGACCACGGCCGATACTTTTCAGGCGACCATACCCGCTCAGCCGAACAATTCCTATGTCCGGTATTTCATTGAAGCAACCGATGATGTCGGTGAAACCTCGCGGCTTCCCGGCGATACATCCCAGTATGTTTACAGTTATGTGATTCGCAACAGCGGCCTCAGTGTGAAAGATGTCCAGTATACCTGGGGATACGAAGTGGACACTTCACCCTTCCGTGGATATGAAGTAACCCTGGAAGGAGTGATTACCACCGATACCAGCGACTGGGTGAATAATTATTACATTCAGCAGAAAGACAGCGCCTGGTATGGCATCTGGATTTACGACCCGGTTAACAGGCCCAATAAGGGTGACTGGATAACCGTAACCGGAACCGTTCAGGAAAATTTTGGTGTTACCAGGCTGGGTGATGTATCCAGTATGACCACGGTAACCCCCAACTACGGCGTGCCTGCTCCCATCCAACTGAATGCGAGCGATATTACCACCGGAGGTCCTCATGCCGAAGCATACGAAAGTGTACTCATCAAAATTGTAAACCTGACTGTCACCGATCCATTTCCCGATGCACCCGGTAATTTTGGAGAATTTGAAGTAAGTGACGGTACGGGCGCTATCCGGGTAGATGATGCTTTCAGTGCTTTCAACGGCAACCTGGATTCTACCTATCATGAAGATGACACTATCGATGAAATAACAGGATTACACTACTACAGTTTTGGGGATTATAAGATTCTCCCCAGGAACTACAATGACATAGTAAACCATGTCGACATCGATATCAGTAATATGGCAGGTACTGTTCCTGATCAATTCGTTCTCAGACAGAATTATCCCAATCCTTTTAATCCTGCGACGACCATTGAATTTGTGGTTCCCAGAACCTCTTCTTTGCGACTGACGGTTTACAATACGCTGGGGCAGAAAGTGAGAACACTCATCGACGGTGTTGTCTCGCAGGGAAACAAACAGGTGATCTGGGATGGTCGCAATGATGCCGGCAATTTGATAGGCTCTGGTATCTATTTCTATCGTCTGGAAGGAGAAGGTATCATTATGATCCGGAAAATGATTCTCATGAAATAAGGAAAAATTTTACCGGAAAACCTGTAAAAACAAATGAATAATCGGACAGGGGCTCAGGCCTGCTCCTGTCCGATAGATAATCGTTTATGATAAATATGCATTGTCTGCATCAAACAATGTCAAATTGAGGTTTGTAACTGCTCAACGCCCATGAAAAAATTACCGATCACAATTCTTCCAAGAATACTTTTAGCTTTCGCACTTTCTCTGGCACTATTGCTGAGCTGTGAGGAGAAGAACATCAGTAATCCTCATCCTAATTTGCCTCCGGAAACCGATATTTTCATATCCTACCGGGACACCCTGAACTATACCCAGAGTGTCCAGAATATTTACTGGGATGGTCGTGATCCGGACGGTTTTGTCACCGGATTTTATTATACCTGGCACGAAAATCCGACACCGGCCGACTGGGTTTTCACCGAGGAGCGATCCTTGATTTTCCCGTTGAAAATTACCGGTCTCGATACGATTTATCTCTTTCAGGTAAAGGCGGTGGACGATGCCGGACTGGAAGATCCAACCCCGGCACAACAGCGGTTTCCGATTAAAAATTCTGCACCTGAAATGAAGTGGACCAGCCGCAGCCAGATCCCTGATACCACCTTTACGGTTGCCAGCTTTGCCTGGGAGGTTTCTGACCTGGATGGCGATTCAACCATAGACTATTTTGAATACACCCTGGATGACGATACCCTGAACTGGAAACGGATTCCGGGCTATCTCCGAAGCATAACGCTCCATGAGGACAGCGGGCTCGCCGCGGGTGATCATTCCTTCACCATTCGGGCAGTGGACCTGGCAGGAACGAGGAGTGAAAACCTGCGGATGCCGGAATTTGCAGGTGATTACTGGTATGTAAAGCAGCCCCGGGGCCGTTATCTGCTAATTGACGACTTTCAGGATGAGAGTGCCACCACCGGATTTGCCGACCAGTATTACAAAACCATGATGAAAAACGTGGTGGTTCCACTTGGAGAAGAGTTTAGCTACTGGAATATTAAAACACTCTTCCCGGATCTCACCGAACAGTTTACCCAGACAATGCTTTTGTTTGATTATGTAATCTGGTATACTGACGTAATGGAAGA
>JAFGSO010000035.1 GCA_016934605.1 Calditrichota bacterium
CGGACGTAAGTAAGCCGGTTTCAGCAATGATTCGCTGGAGCAGGAACAGGCAGTATTATTTTCAGTTGCATGATACAGGTTATAATATTGGATTGGAGACTTCGATCCGGATAAAACCTTTATCCAGTGCTAATCTCGAAATTGGATACCAGAACCAGAGGTTCCTGGACAATGATATGGATTTGATGCCAGTAAATAGAGTTGGCCAGTCCGACGTGAAAATATGGACTTTTCGGGGACGTTATTTGATAACAAAAGATATATTTACCCGTGTTTTCTATCAGATTACCAATAATGCTGAAAATTTTGTTCAGAACAATTCATTTTTCGAATATGAAGTACGGGACCGGATGAGTGCTAATTTTTTACTGGGCTGGCGATATTCACCGGGAAGTACTTTATATCTGGCGTATACTGAAGAATGGAACGAAAGAAAATCTCAATCATATATTTCTTCCAACAGAATCTTGTATATTAAAATATCATATTTGTGGAGTATCTGAAAAACAGCTCTGATGGTAGAGAAGTCTAAAACTTCATTAAACCTTAAGATTGAAAAATCGCTCTGGAAGCAGGGATTTACCCAGGTGGCCGGAGTTGATGAAGCAGGCTGTGGACCTCTGGCTGGTCCGGTAGTGGCCGCAGCAGTGATTCTCCCGATTAAGATCAGGAATCTGGAGATCCGGGATTCAAAGAAACTGCTGCCTGCCAAGAGAGAAAAACTTTATACCTTTCTGGTTGAAAATTCTATCAGTTATGGTGTGGGAATTGTGAGTCATGAAGAGATTGACAGAATCAACATCCGGCAGGCCTCCTTTCTGGCCATGAGAATGGCTATCGAACAGCTAATAGTAGAACCAGACTATCTCCTGGTTGATGGATTCAAACTCCCTGAAACACCAATTCAACAACTGCCCATCGTAAATGGAGATGAGAGTTGTTTTTCCATTGCATCTGCTTCCATTATCGCCAAGGTAACCAGGGACAGACTCATGGATGAATATCACCTGCAATTTCCACAGTATGGATTTAATAAACACCGCGGGTATGCCACTGCTTATCACAGGGAAATGTTAATCAGATTTGGTCCCTGTGAACTCC
This sequence comes from Calditrichota bacterium, assembly GCA_016934605.1. Classification (GTDB taxonomy): domain Bacteria; phylum Calditrichota; class Calditrichia; order RBG-13-44-9; family RBG-13-44-9; genus RQOF01. Next base: position 1,102 of record JAFGSO010000035.1, read on the forward strand.
ACCGGAAAACTTTCCTTCGTAAAATTTTCCCTTAAGATTAACCGGCTTATCTTGCTATTTATCACCAGCAAACGCTCTTCAGGGTAATCGAAAGGCGACTATTCACTCCGGTGACTTAAAATTATCTTGACAAAGAATTCACCAGACAGTAACTTTGCTACATAAATTGTGCCAGAAATGATGGGATTTAACAGGAAACGGTCTTTATGGTAAAACTGAGTCAATATCTTTCACTCGAACAGCGGCTTACACCTCAACAGATCCTTCTGTCGACTCTGTTGCAGTTACCCATGCTGAGCCTGGAGCAGAAAATTAAAACAGAACTTGAGTTGAATCCGGTACTGGAGGAATCCGCCGAATTGGAAGAACCTCAGGAAGATGAAGAAACTATCGATGAGGATCCGGATGAGATTGAGGAAATAAATGAAGAATTTGAACAACTGAAAGAAAATAATAAAACCGAAGAGGAAGAAAAATACGAAGAACTGGATCCGGAAACTAATTGGGAAGAATTGGTGAATGATGAAGATAATTACGAATTCCGGCTTCCCAGGGACAGAAATGAAGAAGAATTCGACCGACCGGAAGTTGCTGAAACCACCATGGCAGAACATCTGATCGAACAATTGCATCATCAGAATTTTAACGAAAGCGATTTCCGGATTGGAGAATATATTATCTATAATCTGCGCGATGATGGATACCTGGATTCTGAAGTGACTGTAGAAAATATCGCAGCCATTTTTGAACGGAAACCGGAAGAAGTAGAAAAAATCCTGAAAAAGATACAGAAATTCGATCCCGTCGGTATTGCTGCCAGAAAGCTTCAGGAATGCCTCCGTATTCAACTGGAAAATCTCGATATAAACGGTCATAAAAAAATTGCCCTGCGCATCGTCAAGGAAGCATTTCACGACTTTGTAAATAAACGATACGAAAAAGTCGCTTCCATTCTGGAAGTATCCCTGGATGAGATTAAACAGGCTCAGGAAGTGATCAACAAGCTGAATCCGAAACCGGGTGAAGGTTACTGGGATACCCGGCAGAACTATATTATTCCAGATTTTATAGTGGAAAAAGTGGATGAGGAACTGGTGGTTTCATTAAATGAATGGAACATGCCCGGCCTGCAGATCAGCCCCCATTATAAAAAACTGATCCGTCAGTCCAGAAAACTTGAGAAAGATGTTCGACAGTTTCTCCGAAAAAAGGTAGAAAGTGCCCGCTGGTTTATTAATGCTATTCAGCAAAGACGTATTACCATGCTTAAAACAATGCATGCTATCGTTGAACTCCAGCACGATTTTTTTGACAAGGGACCCGAGTATATCAAACCCATGATCATGAAAGATGTGGCAGATAAAATCGAGATGGATATTTCTACAGTCTCCCGCGTTGTCAATGGGAAATATGTGCAGACCGACTATGGTGTGTTCGAATTGAAATTCTTTTTCAATGAGGGTATGGAAACAGCCGACGGGGAAAATATGTCGACCTTAAGAATCAAGGAACAATTAAAGGAAATTATCAGCAATGAAGATCCCCAGAATCCCTACAGTGATGACAAACTGGCCGATATTTTAAAGAAAAAAGGAATTCCTATTGCTCGCCGGACGGTGGCTAAATACCGAGAACAGCTTGATCTGCCTATAGCGAGATTAAGGCGTAAAATCTGAAAAAGATATTAACTCTGTTTTTATCATGCCCCCGGATCATGAATCCGGGGTTTTTTATTATAACGTGTTCAATTCATCCCGGCAGACCGGGAACACTAAATTACCATAGCAATAAAAAAATAAGAGCACAGGGATTAGAATTGATGAAAAGAATCCTATTCATATCGGACTTAAAAGTTCTATAATTCATCAATATTACTGACTTTGTGGTTTTGTGGATGTGAATAATGTAAGATTAAAACAAACGTTACAACAGTATTTTTTGCACAATTTGGCATCAGAAGTAAAAATGCTTAAATTAATACGTTTATGGTGTCAGAGTCCTGAGAGAAGACAGCTCAAAAAAAGCTGAAGAGTTATTAAACTGAAGTATGTATCCTCAAATAATGAAAGAGATATCCATGAAAAAGGATAAAATACGCAGTACAACCGTCCTGGGCATTGTGCATAATGGTCAGGCGGCGATTGCCGGAGATGGACAGGTTACTTTCAATAACACCGTCCTGAAACATGGTAGTGTTAAAATCCGGCGGCTCTATGATGGTAAAATTTTAGCCGGTTTCGCTGGTGCTTCAGCAGATGCATTCGCCTTGTTTGAAAAATTCGAGGAAAAACTTCACCAGTATAATGGTAATCTCACCAGAGCAGCGGTAGAAATGACCAAGGAATGGCGGATGGATAAATTTTTAAGAAGGCTTGAAGCGATGCTGGCAGTTCTCGATAAATCGACAGCATTGATTCTCTCCGGTACGGGAGATGTGGTGGAGCCCGACGACCGGATTGTTGCCATTGGCTCAGGCGGACCATTTGCACTCGCTGCAGCCAGAGCTCTTGTTCATCATACCAAAATGGACGCCAGAGAAATAGTGGAGAAATCAATGCAGATAGCATCTGAGATCTGTATCTATACGAATAATTCAATCACTATCGAAACGATCGAATAGAGGACAATTGGAGGGTTATAAATGACAGAAAAGGGAAGGGAATTAATACCAAAGGAAATTGTCAGGGAACTGGATAAATATATTATCGGGCAGAATGCTGCCAAGAGAATGGTCGCCATAGCCCTGCGGAACCGCTGGAGACGCCAGAATGTGCAGACAGATATCCGCGAAGAAATCATGCCGAATAATATCATTCTCATCGGGCCAACTGGAGTGGGCAAAACCGAAATCAGCAGGAGATTGGCCAGGCTGGCACAAGCCCCGTTCACCAAAGTGGAAGCTTCCAAATTTACGGAAGTCGGATATGTGGGACGGGATGTGGAAAGTATGGTCAGGGATCTGGTTGATGTCGGAGTAGGAATGGTCCGGGAAGAAATGGCGAATTCTGTTCAGGGAAAAGCACGGGAAGCAGCTATTGAAAGATTATTGGATATTTTGATACCAAAAGCGAAAATGCCCCCGAAACAATCAGCATCCATAGAAATAGAAACAGAGGCAATTCCTTTGGAAAGCCCCGAAGAAAAAACCGATTCAACCCGAGAAAAATTCCGTGGAAAACTGCTGCGGGGAGATCTGGATGAACGACAGGTTGAGCTGGACATGACGTCGGATTCCATGCCGATGATGCAGATATTTTCACCGGTTGGAATCGAGGAGATGGGCCTTAACCTGCGAGAACTCTTCGGAAACATGATGCCAAAAAAGACCAAAAAAAGAAAAGTGAAAATTAAGGAAGCATTAACTATCCTCACTCAGGAAGAAACCCAGAAACTGATTGATATGGATGCGGTTGTACGGGAAGCCATAAAGCGCGTTGAAAACTCCGGTATAATATTCCTTGATGAAATAGATAAAATCACGGGAAC
>JAFGSO010000309.1 GCA_016934605.1 Calditrichota bacterium
AAAATTGTGGCTTTATAAACGGTTTTTCGTATGGTTTATTCAGGGGAGGAGTTTGGCCGGAAGTTTAGCATGCTATTGGCAGAATAGCAAAAAAACGCTTTTTATTACAGTAAATCACATTTTATATTAAAGGTTAAAACAGTGAGAAAAGGAGCATGTAATGAATACATTGGTTTTAATTGGAGTATGTTTAATAGCTGCGGTTTTCGGGATGACGGTTTATCATTTCATCAGATACAAACATATCCGGGAAACGGAAACGAAGGCAAATGAACTCCTGACAGAAGCAAAGCGAAAATTTGAAAAAATGGAGCGGGATGCCTATCTGGCGGCCAAGGAGAAGCTCTACCAGGAAAAGAGCCAGTTTATCAAACAGATGAAAAAAAAGGAAGATGAATTTTCCAGCTACGAGGACCGTTTACGTCAGAAAGAGAAGGAGTTACGCCGGCTCGGACATAAATATCAGGAAAAAGAGTGGCAGATCAGCAAGCGGGAACAGGAATTGATTAAATGGGAAAGGACGATCCGTGAGAAAGAAAAAGAGGTCGATCGCTTAAAGGAAGAACAGATTGCCAACATGGAGAAACTCAGCGGTTTAAACAAAGACGAAGCGAAGAAAATGCTGATGGACATGATGGTATCCCAGGCACGGGCCGACGCAGCCCAGATAGTTGTTGATATCAAGCGGGAAGCTGAAGAGAGAGCTCGCTGGGAAGCGAAAGAGATCATGGCTTTTGCCATTGAGCGCATGGCCACTGAATACACCATGGAATCCACCCTCATTTCGGTAGAATTGCCGAACGATGACTGGAAGGGCATTATCATTGGCCGGGAAGGTCGTAACATTAAGGCATTTGAAGCAGCAACTGGCGTCAAGGTTATTGTTGATGATACTCCTGAAACGGTGGTCATGTCCAGTTTCGATCCGGTAAAGCGTGAGATAGCACGAATTGCCATGGAGAGACTGATCAAAATTAAAAATATTAATCCAAAAGCAATTGAAACTGAAGTTGAAAAAGCTACTCATGAAGTGGAAGCAAGTGTCAAAAAAGCTGCAGAAGAAACCCTGCAGGAACTGAAAATAAAAAATGTTCATCCGGAGATGCGGGAGAATTTAGGTCGCCTGAAATACCGGACGAGTTACGGACAGAATATTCTTCAGCATGCAAAGGAGGTAGCCTGGCTGGCCGGGGGCATGGCGGCGGAACTGGGACTTGATGTAAATCTTGCCAAGCGAGCCGGACTTTTTCATGATATCGGGAAGGCAGTGAGCGGAGATTCTGAGGGAAGTCATGTTTCTATCGGAGTTGAACTGGCGACAAGGTGTGCAGAGCATCCGGTTGTCATAAATTCAATCCTGGCACATCATGAAGAAGCCGAACCCATTTCACCTATATCTGTTCTGGTCACGGCAGCTGACCGGATCAGTGGGGCCAGACCGGGAGCCCGGCGTGAATCGCTGGAAGCCTATGCGGAGCGTATCAGAAAATTGGAAGATCTGGCAAACTCCTTTGAAGGAGTTGGAAAAACTTATGCACTTTCTGCCGGTCGCGAAATCCGGGTCATGATTATGCCGGAAAAGCTGTCGGATGCAGAAACTAAACTGCTGGCAGCTGATATAGCCAGAAAAATCAAGGAAACCATGGAATATCCCGGTCAGATAAAGGTAACAGTGATTCGACAGACAGTTTCCAACAGTTTTACCGATGAATTTTTGCCGGGTCAGAACGGAAAGAAATCGGAAAGCGCGGTTACTCAGGGATAAAGTATTAAAAATAAAAGGAAAATTATGTCGAAATTATCCCCGGAATCGCTGCATGCGCTCTTAATGGCTATGCAGAACGAACAGGATACGGTGCAGATTTATGAACACATGCTGCGACATGTGACTAATCCCCAGGCGCGTGAACTGCTACACCGTCTCATCGTGGAAGAACATAATCATGAACAGAAAATAAAAGAACGGTTTTTCGAGGGCGGCGGTGAAATGGTGGAAGAGTCGAAAATCATCGGAATGGATGAGAAATTTCCGGACCGGGGACAGATATTTCATGTTGAGCTGGAAAATTGCAATGTGTCGGAACTGGTGAATATCGCCATAGAGAGTGAACAAATGAACCGGGATTTTTACCGCTCCCAGGAGAAACGTGCCAGACATAATGAAGTGAAAGAGATTTTCAAATGGCTGGCAGAGCAGGAGGAAATCCATATTTCCAACCTCAGGAATGAGTATGGATCCTATCTGACTTGACGGCCCCGGTTTTATCATAAAGAATTTCTAAAAGTTGAATTTTAAACTTATGCCAAAAAAGTCATCCCGAACTTAACCGGGATGACTTTTTTATTTTTCATGAATTATGAATATTTTTGAGATTAATCCCGGTAGACCGTAATATCTGATACCATATAATCTCTGATTTTTGGATGAAAAACTAAATTTTTTAATTCTTGCCTTTAAAATTTCGCTGTTTACCAGACTTTTTATTCTTATATTTCAAAATAGCCGGGATTCATGAATGAATCGAATCAATAAATATCGTGAACCGGGAGTTGCCGGTACTTTTTATTCCAGGGATAAACTGATTCTGGAAAGGGAATTAAGCATGCTGCTGGAAGCAGCGCCTGTGATAAATCTCCCCAATAGTATTCAGGCGATTATTGTACCGCATGCAGGATACCTTTTCTCAGGGGGGGTGGCCGCCCGGGCTTACAGTCAACTGTTGAATCGGGATTTTAAGCGGGTGGTGGTAATAGCCCCCAGCCATCAGGAAACATTCGATTTTGTCAGTATTTTCAATGGAATCGGTTACAGGACGCCAATAGGTGATATTCAAATAGATGAACCCCTCTGCAGGAAATTAGCAGACCTTTCAGGTATTGTCCGTTTTTCTGAACAAGGTCATTCTTCTGCAGAACACTCCCTAGAAGTGCAACTGCCATTTCTGCAATGGTGCCTTCCAGAATTCAGGTTGATTCCTGTGGTGATGGGTTCACAGGATGAGAAGTTGATTCAGGAATTATCACATCTTCTGAGCGAAGTGTTGTCACCCGAAGAAACGCTCATGGTTGCCAGCACTGATCTTTCCCACAAACATCCCGATCAGAAAGCGCGTCGTCTGGATGAGGCTGCCGTACAGGCCATAAATGCTTTTGATGATGTTCAGTTGATGAAAGATGTGAGGGAAGGCAGGATAGAAATGTGCGGATCCGGACCTGCTGTCGTATCGATGCGGGTTGCACGGAATCTGGGTGCCAGGCATTCCAGGGTCCTGTTGTACAGGAACTCGGGGGATATTACCGGTAATTTCAAGGAAGTGGCAGGATATCTGGCTGCAGTGATTTATTGAAGGGTGGAACCACCCACATTTTCCGAGAGCCTGATACCCAGAGTTAGAGGTTTTTTTATTGCCGATCTGAAGTAAATTTTCTATGTTTAATGCGATATGACAATATCCAGTGCTCCTGTTTCAATATTTGCCCTCGCTAACAGCTCTTTTACAATAATCAAAAGAAGTTCTTATGTATTTCTTATTTTGCTTTTCTTTATTCAACAAGGATATAATATGCAGAGCAAATCTCAAGAACCTGTGGTAGGCTTGAATGATAATGAAAAAATATACCTTCTTCAGCTGGCCCGGGAGACCATTGCGACCCATCTGGAGTCAGGTAACTTGCCGCGAACCCAACCGGTGACTGCTAAAGTTGCTGAAAAATTTGGCGTGTTTGTAACCCTGCATGAAAATCAGCGGCTTCGCGGTTGTATTGGTTATATTGAGGGACTTAAGCCGCTTAACGAAGCTGTTATGGAGATGGCTAAAGCGGCAGCGTTTAACGATTTCCGGTTTCA
>JAFGSO010000036.1 GCA_016934605.1 Calditrichota bacterium
AACCCGGACAGCTATCAGTATTCGACTATTCTGCTTGAAGCTTTTGTTAATACCAGTAATCCATTCAGCTATAACGAATGGGCTTTGGAGGCACTGGACTCCCTTAAACTACGTTATGGTTCGCGACTGGTGATTGCAGAATATCATCGCAATACCTCCCAATATTCAGATGCCCTGGCCCGACCCTCCGTATTTGAACCACTCTATACAAAATATGTAGAAAATTCATCTTCCACCCTGAAAGCGGTTCCGGATATTTTTATCAATGGTATCACTTATCGTGTGCAGGGAGCATCCAGCACCGGCAGCGTTATTGAACGATTGAACGCGGCCGTTTCTAAAATAATAACTCAGAATAACCATTTTGCCCTGGAACCGGAAAATATTGATGCAAACAGTAACAGTGTATCCGCCGGTTGCAAGATTGCCAGGCTGGGAAATCTTCCGGCAGAAAACCTGCTCCTGCGACTGATTCTGATTGACAGAATTAATAACAATGAACTGAAGAGGGTAGTAACCGATCTGCAAAAATCTGCCATCATTTCCCAACTCGCGGAAGGAGAAATTACCTCGGTCAGCTTCGATACCATACCGGTAAATCAGAAACCGGAGAGGTTGATTTTCAGTCTCACTTCTTCGGACGAACTGATCGTTTACCAGAATATCCGGGTGGATCTCTGATGAAAAGAATCATGATATTCTCCTTTCTCATAGGAATTCATTTTTTGAACTGTGATCCGGAAAAACTCTTCCGCGATGCCCCGGTCATTACTGAAATGAAGGTTTATCCGGACAGAGTGAATCCGTTTGATACGGTTTATGCCGAAGTCGAAGCAACCAATCCCGAAGAAGGCTTGCTGAGTTACCAATGGTCGGTTTCTCCCTCCGCAGGCTCATTCGCAGATCCGGTTGACGGTTCAGAAATCCGCTGGATTGCACCAACTACCGGCGGAGACTACAGCATTAAGATAATTGTATATAATGATTATAAATCAACCGAACAGAAAAAGATTGTAACGGTTATTGAATCCGCAGCTCCGCTGGTCAGAATTTTATCGCCTCAAGATGGTGAATATCTGGTGCAATGGAGCCCGACCGAAATTTCGCTCCGGGCAATCCATAACAACGGTATCAATCGCTTATTCTTTTATATAAACGACGTTTTTCAGGCTCAGCAGAGTGGCGGTTCTTCCGGGGAATATGTTTTCAACTTTACCCCGGACAGCAGCCTTCTGGGTAAAACAGAGATAAAAATTGAAGCAATAGCCAATTTCGTAACCGCCACCGGAGCAGATTCAATCATGGTCAATATCGAAGCGGTACTCCCTTCTGTCGGTAGATAGATCCGATTTCTCAAAACATAAAATATTTCCTGATTCCAGGATCCTGACTCCTGAATCCTTACCTCATCAGAATCCATCCAAATATTTAATGGTTTTGACTTTTCAGTCGACTATTCACAAATATGCTGAAGAGATTACTAAAAGAACATCTGGAAAAACGTCAGTATATCAGGCACCCGGCTGAAATTTCCATTGAATATACTGTAGGTGAAACGGATGAAGCCAGAATGGATGTAACCAAAAATATAAGTTTTGGCGGTTTATGCTTTCAGACCCACATGAATATAGAACATGGAACTTTTCTTACGTTGAAATTCCCTTCCATAAATCCAAAATACAAGGTCAGGGGAAAGGTTGTATGGTGTGTCAGGAAAAAAGGATATACCGAGGTGGGTGTTCAATTTATGGATGAAAACGATGCATTCCGCGCCAGAATGATCGAGGAAGTTTGCGCTCTTAAAGCCAATCAGATTCAAAATTTTTCACCTTCACCAGGGAATCCACAGAAATCTTTAAAATGCGATTCGAAAAAATTGTTTAAAGGATACTTCCGGCTATAAATTAACCAACGACCTCCACGGAAATTTTATCATAAGATATATTTTGAACGGATCCCGGCTTGTGATTTAAAATTCTGCTCTCGTGCACATTTAATCTTTTTCATGAATCCATTTCCCTCAACTTTCCGTAATACCCGGATATAGCATGAAATAGTATAAGGAAATAACATTTTACGTTTATTTTAGAACACGTTCATGAATATATAAATTCTGGAAAGTGCAGAAATCATGGTTGAAATTAATGAAATCACCGATGGTGATATAAGAGTTCTCGCTGTTTTCGGCAAAATGCTGGATGCGAATTCCATGAAGCTGTCCGATAAAGTGAAATCTTATGCAAATAGCGGCGTCCGAAAACTGATCATTGATCTCGGACAGATCTCACTGTTGAATAGTTCATATGGCCTGGGTGTCCTGGCAGCATGCTGGGGATACATGAACAGGGTAAATGGTAAGCTGCTGTTTGCTAATCCGAGTCCCAAGGTTCAGCGTCTACTGGAAATAACGAAACTAAATCAGGTTTTTGAAATCTTTGAAACCGTGGATGCTGCCAAAAAATGTTTTCAATAAATTTCCAAACTCTGCAGAGGATGTCTTTATTACATAATAATAAGCAATATGATATTGCTTATTATTTTTCTTTTCCATGACCATTGGCGGTATATTAATTTTTCCCTTCGTTCTCCTTCAATCCGTGGATAAAAAACATTCTTTTCCCCCCAATACATAATCCACCACAGAAATTCGTTCTCCTAATTTTCAAATACCGCTCGTTCTTCTGCTAATTCACGCAAACGGAAAGGTTTTTTTCTCTTCCGCCCGGACTGACAAAACAATATAGTCCTTCTGGGGTCTCGCTGATTGGGAGATATTCAAAAAAGGCCATTCCATCACCAGAAATATCCTGGTTCAAACCCGATATAATTCACCCCCCGGCTCTGTCCGGAGTTCTTCCAATCTTGCCGAATCTGTAGCCATCTGACGGTGGCCGGCAATCCATTGAAGATCAATGAAATTGAAATCCTTAACTTGTTCCTGAGTATCCAGAAATAATAACATTCCTGAAAAATGCAGAAATATGTTCAACAGAAAAATTTTCTTCATTTTCCATAACTCTTTGCAATTGAGTAAAAAAATGATTAATTGACAATTTTTCGGTTTCGAATATTCTGAAAATAAACTAATTTTGATCCGGTTGATAATTAAAAAATGTATATTGAGAAAATGGAACGGTTTTCATCAGAATTTCACCTGCCCGATCGTGATACAATGTATAAAGCTCTGCTCAATAAAGATCAGTCTTTTGAGGGAATTTTTGTGGTTGGAGTTAAAACTACCGGTGTGTTCTGCAGACCGACATGCCACGCCAGAAAACCCGGGAAAAGTAATGTAGAATTTTTCCGAAACAGCCGGGAAGCGCTTCTTCACGGTTACCGACCATGCAAGCTATGCCGGCCACTGGAGTATAAGGGACAGATTCCCGACTGGCTAAAGACTATATTCACTGAAATAGAAAAAAATCCGGATAAACGATTTCATGACCTTGATCTTCAAAGGCGAGGCATCGATCCTAATAGGGCACGGCGTTGGTTTAAAAAACATTATGGAATGACCTTTCATACTCTGCTGCGAACACTCAGAATTGCCAGAGCCTACGGCCGGATTCGTGAAGGCGATAAGGTTATTGAAGCAGCATTTGACTCCGGGTATGAATCATTGAGCGGATTCACCCATTCCTTTAAGAAAAAATTGGGATTCTCACCAATGTATAGTACGAATTCAGAAGTTATTAAAATGACCCGCATTCTCACACCGCTTGGACCTCTGTTTGCGGCCGCAAATTCGCGTGGTCTCTGTTTGCTCGAATTTACCGACAGACCCATGCTGGAAACACAGCTGCGCCTTATCAAAAATCATTTCGGTACGGAAATAATTTCCGGGGAAAGCTATCATTTAGATTTGCTTCAGAAAGAGCTGGAAGAATATTTCAACGGCAATCGAAAAACATTTTCCTTACCACTGGAAATGAGCGGTACACCTTTCCAGGAAAAAGTCTGGTCCGCTCTGAGGGAGATTCCATATGGGCAGACATGTTCTTATGCTGATCTGGCCAGAAAGATTGGCCAGCCATCAGCTGTACGAGCTGTTGCCAGGGCAAACGGTGATAACCGCATTGTCATCATAATTCCCTGTCACCGGGTGATTGGCTCCGACGGAAAACTGGTTGGCTATGGAGGTGGTCTATGGCGCAAAAAATATCTGCTGGACCTCGAGACGGATTTAAAAACAACAGATTCTTAATCTCTAGAATGTTGTGATATCCGGCTTTGCAACAGTTAACAAAATTCAATTCTGATGTGAATATGACATGAACTGAATTGAATAACTTTTATAGACCTACTAGTTTTATTCTCTTCTCTGCTCATATAAGTCACATTAAATAAACATTAAAATAACATTGACATGCTTTTTATAATAGCCTTTGAAGACATATTCAATATAATTCACACCATTATGATAATGATGATTATTTTTCTCTATATAACTATTATTTAAATTATTATTAACATTTAACTCGGACAGAAAAATTTAAAATAGAAATCTTTTTTCTGGCATTATTTTTTATCCGTATGACCATTTCCTTTATCCGATTTTTTCTGATAATCGGTAATATAAAAACCACTCCCTTTAAAGATAATACCTGATCCGCCAGAAATAGTCAGACGGGCTATTCCCTGGCAAACCGGACATTCTATCTCTTGATGATATGAAGAGATAGAACTGAATTCCTCAAGCTCATAACCACATTGTTCACATATATATCTGTATGTGGGCATCTGCTGTAATCCTTTAATTAACCACGTAATTAGATGTTTTAAAGTTTAAAAAAGTTTCAGTTGTTGAGAAATTTTGAGTATAAATGTATGAACTGGTCTTTTCCTCCCAGAAGAGCCGCACATAATGGAAATCTGCTTTTAATAATATCACACATCTGCTTTGCTGTGTTTCTGATATCCCACTGGGCATGAGAATCTTCACGTAATCTTGAAAAATGATATAATTCCCTTAAATTGATCTTAAACAGGATGCGACGTCTGTGTGCATTGGTCAAAACATAAGGAGCTATCGTTGGATGCTCTTCTCTCATCCTCAGATAAAAAGAATTTGTTTTTTCCATAATATCCATAAAAAGCTGTTTCATTCCGATGTTAATGATAGAATCAGGAATTGTAACCCCCAGCGTTATATCATAATACTGGGCACTGATGTTAGCCATCCGATGCCTTTTCAACTGTCCATAATTTGAAGCACTTATAATCAATTCAAATGTGAAATCAACAAATTCAAATTCCCGCAATATACTGTCCCAGGGATTCATCGAATTATAAATTATCTGATAAAACTGTTTTTGTTCGGCAATACTCATTTTTTTTATGTGCCGGATGGCATCTTTAAAATCCCCTCCATAATATTTAAATAAAACGGCTGCCAGCACACGATCATCAGCATCCTCATCAGCATCGGCCAGAATTACATCGATTTTGTCATCCGACTTATTAAAAACATCATAATTGAATGTTTCGGTGATAAAATCACATATCTTTTGGGACTTCTCTTCCAAATATTCAGTGGAACTGGTATACTTTACAATAGACGGAGCCAGATTCTTGATGGCATCGTAGAGCTTATTTCCATATTCCCGAATTTCGTGAAGGCGATGACAATTACACTTGGCAATCATGTTTTCCAGAGTCCGCGCATTTACGGTCATACCGAGTTGTGTCTGGGTAGCCAGGGATATGGCATATCGGGCATCCTCTTTAGCCAGACCTTCTATTCTTCTGTGGTTCGCTTTTTCTTTAGCACTTTCTTGATATAATTCAAAAAAATAGGGATTCAGTACATCATATAGCTTTTGATAAACTGCATTCTGTTCTTTTATAAGATTTATATAATTTTTTTTCCATTTGGTATTTTTTATCTCCTGTGGAATAACAAAATCGTTTTTAAAAAGAATATACCGCTGTGACTTTTCGGTATAGGAAGCCAGCCGAAAATGCTCAATAGTTTCCACCGCGTAGCGGGACACACCCAGAATATCAAAATTAAATGTTGCATGTTCGGCCACAGAGCTATGTCCGAGACCAAATATGATATTCTGGTTTGATTTTCTGGCACGTTCCACTTCCTGTCTGGCGATCTGACGAAGTTCATTTATGGGTTTCGGATTACGGCTAATCCTGGCGTAAGCGGCAGACAGTGTTTCCGGTGTCAGATTATCCTGATTAAGAAGCAATAACGCTTCCTTCTGAAGTTGTTGAATCAGCTGCTGTTGTTCTACTGAGCCAAGAGTGGCAAAGCGTTCTCCGTCCAGACGCTCTGCCACCCGTTCAACGAAGGATTTTAATTCCTTAATCGTCTCTATATCAAGATTAAAACCGGCAAGAAGTACTCTCATGATTTAAGTAAATCTGATAAATGAACTATTTTCTTATTTAAGTTTTTTCAGGCGCTCCCTGGCCTGTTTCTTATATTCATCATCATCTGCATCCGTTTTGGGCAGCTCGACAACTTTTTCATATTCCAAAATAGCCTTATCTTTCCTGTCAAGTTCTTCGTATGTGAAGGCCAATTCCAGATGGTGATTTATGTGCCCGGGATTCAGTTCAATCGCCCTGCGGAAACAGGCAGCCGAAGAGTCAACCGATGCTTCCTTGGGAACGCCTCCAAGAAACATGTTGGCAAAATTTTTCTGAATCCAGTTTAAAGTGGCCATCTTTCGGTGCCATCTTCCCAGAACATGCCAGGCAATATCATCTGTTGGATCCAGGGCAAGAGCTTTATCCACCGCCGCTTTAACATCCTTTGATAATTGAACCTGTTCTTTTTTACCGGCATCAAGTGCCACCCGTCCTATGGCAACACTGAGGTATAAATATCCCTTTGCTCCCTCGGGATTTATATTTACCGCTTTTTGTGCATAATCCTGTGCTCTTTTGTAGGCTTCTTTCCTGGTTTCATCGTCATCAATTGTTTCCCCAACATCCACATAAGCACGTGATATTTTCCAGGCTGCTTCATAATGGGATGAATCAATTTTAAGAACCTGACTATAATAATTTAATGCTTCCCGGTTATTGAAGGCCTTAAAAGCGCTATCACCCTTTGCAATCAGCATTTCCGTCTCCTGAGCATCAAGGTTCAGCGCCAGTAACAAACAGCAGATTGAAACAGCAGTGGCAAAAAATTTACTATTCATAACTCCTCCTGCATGAATAAATGTTAAACTTTTTAATTTAGATTGATCACACATTTTATTTTAATGTACCCTGTCAGTTCAATATTTCGGCACTCAAAATCTGGTCATATACCTGAATCCGGTCAATAACATCCATTCCGGAAATAACCCTTCCAAATGCAGTATGTCTGCCGTTAAGATGTGGCTGCGGAACATGTGTAATAAAAAACTGGCTCCCGCCGGTATCTTTCCCGGCATGTGCCATCCCGATAATTCCCCGGCGATAGAATAAATCATTATATTCACATGGGATAGTGTATCCGGGTCCGCCCCAGCCGTCTCCCCGTGGATCCCCGGCCTGGATCACAAATCCGGGAACTACCCGATGAAAATAGAGTCCATTATAAAAATCTTTACTTACAAGATCAAGAAAATTGGCAACGGTGACCGGGGCTTTGTTTGGAAACAGTTCCAGCTCAAAGTTTCCTCTGGTTGTTTTAAGAATG
>JAFGSO010000310.1 GCA_016934605.1 Calditrichota bacterium
CCCCACACGTTTTCATCTTCGCCGAATTTTCGGGCATATGCTCTCATAGCGGCTTCAACCGCCAGAGCATGTTTTATCAACCCCTCTTTTGTAGTATACTCAGTAAGAATTTCAAATGCTTTTTCCCGGTTCATTCAATTCTCCAAAAGTATAATTTATTTCCTTTCCAATCATCTCAGGGAATTCTGTGTCAGGAAGCAGTAAAAGTAATTAGAATAAATGAAATATAGAAAATCAGCAGAATGAATCCTTCATATCTATGAACATTCCATTGAATTCGCATCATTGGCCAGATGGCAACTGACGCAATTACCAGAAAGATAAATTCAATCTGGAAGAGACTTGAATCCACCTGTACTGGTTTGATGGAAGAAACTGATCCTCCGATAAAAAGTAAATTAAAAATATTACTTCCAATAACATTTCCGACTACAATATCTGTTTCTTTCTGAAAAACCCCAACCACAGTTGTGGCCAGTTCAGGCAGAGAGGTTCCGACTGCGACGATTGTTAATCCGATGACGGTATCGCTTACCCCCATTGAACTTGCCAGAAATGTTCCTGAATCAACGGTAAATTTGGATCCTGCAATAAGTATTACAATACCCAGAATTGCCAGAAGGGAATACAGGAGTTTACGTCTAAGTGTAAGATTTTTTTCGCCGGTCTGATTTTTTGAAAATTCCTGAATCTGGTGGATCGATATGCGTGACAAATAAAATAAAAAGATAATAAGAAATAACAATAAAATTAAACCTTCGATTCGTGAGATATAATAACCGGTTCTTGCGAAAAAGATAAAAATAAATGTGGCCCCGAGCATTACCGGTACTTCTTTAGTGACCCAGGATCGTTTTACCCGCAGGTCTGAAATCAACGCTCCAAGACCAAGGATAAGGCATATATTGGCGATATTAGAGCCTATGATGTTTCCGATAGAAATTCCCATGGTATTCTGTATAGCTGCAATAAGACTGACAACGAATTCAGGAAGAGAAGTTCCAATTGAAACGATAGTGAGACCTATAATCACCGGGCTTACTCCCATGGAACGTGCCAGGGTTGAGGAAAAGCGGATCAGTAATTCTGCACCAGCCCACAAAAATATTAAACCTGCAGTAAGAATTAGAATATGTGAAATCATTTTAGTGGAATTTCGATTAAAATGTAAAAACGGCTGATACCTTTTTCTGTTCCAGCACATCTAAAAGTTCATTATGTTGATAACCGATGAAATCAAGCACCGTATTTTTGGCCAGTGCTGGTAAATTATTCTCTTCACTCAAATGCGCCAAAAGTATTTTCTGAATCTTCCCATTCATGATGGATTTTAAGAAAAAACCGGTATCATGGTTCGATAAATGTCCCAGTCGGCTGGCAATTCGTTGTTTCAATTCCCATGAATATGGTCCGTTTAGAAGCATTTCTGAATCATGGTTACTTTCGATTACAATAAATTGAGCCTGGGAAATGTTCTCTTCTGCTTCAGGAGTGACAATACCCAGGTCTGTACTAACTGAGAGTGTCTTGGTTCCGAGTCGAATTAAATAACCAACTGTCGGAATGGAATCATGGGATACTGGAAATGGATGCAGATCCAGATCTTTAATTGAAAATTTTCCAGTACAGGGGATTATTTTTTGTATTCTTTTAAAAAAATAGGTCAGGGTTCGCAAAGTATCTGGATGCCCAAAGACGGGGATATCGAGTTGATAAGAGAGAACATCTACTGCTGATATATGATCGCGATGCGCATGAGTTATGATGATAGCATCAAGACTTTCCGGAGCAACATCAATTGATTTCAGCCGATTTTTGATCTGAAGAGCACTCAGTCCGGCATCGATCAGAATCCGGGCATGTGAGGATTCGATAAATAAGGAATTTCCTTTACTTCCGCTTGTCAGGGAACATATTCTCATCATCTTTCAGTCCGGGCAAAAATTATTGTTGTCAAATTATAACTATCTATTTGAAGTTTCGGCTTCCTGGTTTCGTCAAAGGAATTTTCTGCTCACACAGAGGACAGCGATTCGGGGAATAGGTTACCGATTTTACCTGAATGGTTGAAAATAACGGAATATCAAATTCAACTTCTTCGTCACTTCTGTCCACAATAACACCTATCCCAGCCGGATATCCATTTGCATCTTCTACAATTTTTATAATTTCCTTTAATGATCCGCCGGTAGTAATAACATCTTCTGCAATAAGTATTTTTTCGTGGGGTTCTATCCGGAAACCCCTTCGAAGAACCATATGATTATCTTCTCTTTCGGCGAAAATAAAGCGGACTCCCATTTGCCGCGCCAGTTCTTGTCCGACAACAATCCCTCCAACTGCCGGAGCAATTACCAGACTGATATCTTCTTCATCATAATAGAATTCCCTGATCTCTGAACAAAATTTTTCAAGGTATTCCTGATACTGCAAAACAAGTGAACATTGAAAATATTGGGGACTGTGCAAGCCAGAGGACAGTAAAAAATGACCATTTTGCAAAGCCCCTGTTTCCTCAAAAATACGAAATGCTTCTTTTCTTTCCATTAAAGATCCTATTTATGCCTTATTTTGTTTATTCAAACGAATTTGATTAATTTCGTCCCTGAAAAATTCTGCTTTTTTTTGCGCAATGCC
>JAFGSO010000311.1 GCA_016934605.1 Calditrichota bacterium
CGAGACATCTATCCGGACTGTGGTCCGCTCGGCGGATTGTATACGGCTCTTTATTACTCCCCTCGGCCCCTGGTCGCCATTCTTCCCTGCGATATGCCTTTGCTGGAGCCACAAGTATACCGAATTCTGTTGGAGAATGCCTTTTCCGATCGACCGGTTGTGGCAGTTTCTCACCTGGGATTGGAACCGCTGGTTTCTGTTTGGCCTGTAGAACCATCTCTCTCTGTTATCGATAAAAACCTTAAAAATCAGAAATACAGCTTTCGTGAGACTATTGAAGAATTAAAAGCAGTTAAGATAAACATTCAGGCAGCTATGGCTGAGTACAGACCGGAGATGTTTATCAATATCAATTACCGGGACGATCTCCGGAAACTGGAATTCAACCTGAAGGATAAAAATGATTTCAGAAGACCATAGAAAGAACCAGACCGGCTTCACGGGAAATGAGAATGAATCCCTGATGAACCAGCCGGAAAGTACTTTCACATCCCGCGATATGGCAATTGTCGCCGTTTTTGGTGCTCTATGGGGACTGATGGAAGTAACTCTGGGAGTGACCCTCAAAGGACTCAGAATTCCCATGGGTGGTGCATTACTCACTGCAATCGCTGCCGTTATTTTTCTCACCGGTCGCTACTTCGTTCGGCATCGTGGTTCTATTCTGATGATGGGAGCCGTTGCTGCCATCCTGAAAATATTCTCGATCGGAACCGTTATCGCCGGTCCGTTTCTGGCCATTCTGCTGGAAGCCCTGTTCGCAGAAATATTCATCTCACTGCTGGGAGTCAATCGACTGTCATATCTACTGACGCCGGTATTTCTGTTGATTTATACCATCATTCATCCCTTTATCTCACAGGGACTGCTTTTTGGTGATGATATTTATACGGTTTACCTCCTCACTTTCCGGAAAATGGCCAGTGTCCTGCATATCGGATTGGAACACCTGGTGTGGGTGGCTCTGATCTATGCGGGAGTTCATGCTGTTTTGGGTCTGATATCCGGATGGATTGCCTATGCTCTGCCCCGTAAAGTGGAGCAGGAACTAATTCGCTCGACTGATAAATCTGGAATACGGTCATGAAAAAAAACTTTTTGATATTTCTCGCTTTTCTGATAATGGCTCTTATGCTCAATTTTACCAATCATTTCATTCTTTTTCCGCTGGCCCTGGGAGGAATGCTGTTACTGAATATCCAGGTATACAGGTTGTTTTTTCGCTGGAAATTCCTGGTTTTTCTGGCCTTCCTGATTTTCGCTGTACCTCTTTTTGCCGGCGACAAGAATGCAGTCTTTCTGGGAATTTCATATTCGTCTGATCTCTTCCGGAGCAGCGTGGTGATGGCGGAACGAAGTGTAATTCTGCTGATGGGACTAAAATTTCTGACCAGTCGAATTTCGGTGGAGCAGATGGCGCAGGCTATGGCAAATTCACGTTTCAAACGTTTCAGCCAGGTTTTTTCTCTTTCCATGCAGGCACTCCCTGATGTGAGATCGATAACAAACGAGACTCTCCGGGAATTCCGGCATGAGTCTACCGGCAGGAATTTTCTGTCCAATTTATCTGATTATGCAATCAAATTTATGGTCAGGATACTTCATTATGCCGGAAGTTTTTACGATCAAAAACCACTGAAGGATATTACCAATGAATAAGAAAGTTGCAAACCTGATATTCCTTTTTTTACTGACCGGTGTATGTGCGCTTTATGCGCAAAACGATTCTATTCCTGAATACAAACTCAGCGAAATTGTCGTTCTGGCTGACCGTCTTCCGGCAGTAGAGACAATTTCTGTGTATGAGGTCGGGCGGCAGACGGTGCAAAAACTGGATGTAAAAAATGCCCAGGAAGCCCTGGTTCATGTACCGGGGCTTTATTTTTCAAGAACAACAAAAAATGAAATGTCTTTTCGTATTCGCGGATTTGAACAACGTCAGGTAAATGTGTACTTCGATGGGGTACCTATTTCGGTCCCTTACGACGGACTGGTAGACATTTCCCAGCTTGCAGGTGATAATTTCGAAAATATTCGGGTTGCTAAGGGAGCATCATCTGTTTTATATGGTGCCAATACCCTCGCCGGAACTATAAATATCATCACAGCACTTCCGGGAAAGCAATTTTCTTATAAATGGAGGGCTGAAGGTTCGAGCCAGGGAAAAATATTTACCAATATGCTTCTGTCCGGTTCTGTTCAGAAATTGAAGTATGCGGCTTCTCTGGCTCTCGATAAAGCACCTGAATTTAAAATTCCCACGGATGCTCCGGTAATGACCAATGAAGATGGAGATGAACGGGACAATAGTACTTATGAAAAGCGAAGTGCTAATCTGAAACTCCAATATGAGCTGAATTCTGCTCACCGAATAGGGGCTCATCTGAGTTTTATTGACAACCGGTATGACGTTCCTGCCAATGCCCTGGTGGAAAGGCCACGCTACTGGCAATTTCCCGAATGGAAGAAAAATATAGTGAGTCTGAATACAGAACATATTCTCTCCGGCCGTTTTATTGTCCGTTCTATCTGGTTTCGAGATTCATACCGGAATGTCCTCGAATCCTATGATGATGATACCTATTCCACCCAGTCCAGGGGTTATGCCTTCACATCTATATATGACGATTATTCCCTAGGGGGTATTATTTATCCCCAGTATAACTGGTCTGCCTCAAATATTACCAGGGGGATAATTTCTTATAAGAATGATGTTCACCGGGAAAAACAGGAAGAACCGGCACCTTATGACAGGTATGCTGCCGGTATCCTCACTGCCGGTGTAGAACATGAAATTCATTTTTCTGATCGTTTTAAAGCATTGCTCGGTGTAGATGGAAATTATCTCTATCCGCTTGAAGCCGAGGATCTGTCCCTGCGTGACCCCATATTTTTAGTAAACATCCAGGCCAGTATGAGATATCTCTATTCTGAAAACTGGGAAATTCATGGAAATATCGGACAAAAAAGTCGCTTCCCCACGCTTAAGGAATTATACTCGGAACGTCTGGGAAGGAATGTCCCCAATCCCGATTTACAATACGAGCGCTCCCTGAATGCGGAAATCGGTTTTCGATGGAATAATTCCAGGGGATATCTGGAGACCGGTTTTTTTCAACATTTCCTAACTGATCATATTGTAAATACACAGGTGGGGGAAGGCCTGCAGCAGTATATAAACATTGGTAAAGTGGTATCCCGCGGTTTTGAATTAGACCTCAGACGGAACTGGAAATCCGTTGAGATTCTGGCAAATTATACCTATCTATATACGCGGAACAGGACCGAGGACCGAATCTCACCTTATCTTGAATATCGGCCGGCCCACCAGATAAACGGTCTGTTCTATTACACACCTGTGTCTGCATTGATGCTCGGGATAGAAGCGGGCTATTTTGCCGATCAGTATTATCAAAACCCGGACAATCTCAAGTGGGGAAAGCTGAATAACTTCGGCCTGCTGAATCTCAAGGGTGAATACAATATCATCCAACAGGTTTCAGCATACTTGCGCATTAATAATCTTCTGGATTCTTTTTATTACAGTGAATATGGTGTACCGATGCCCGGGAGGGAATTTTTTATTGGAATAAAAA
>JAFGSO010000312.1 GCA_016934605.1 Calditrichota bacterium
CTTCCTACCAGCCCTATTTTTGATTTTATCGACAACGCTTCCATGAAGATCATTGCCGGGGTTGCTGAACGGTTTATCAGCGATATTCGAGCAGGCACCCCCGCCATAATCACTTTCGATGCTTTTCCCGATACAACCATTACCAGTACTGTACGGTATGTTCATAAAAGCATCGATCCGGAAAGCCGGACTTTTAAAATAGAAATAGATATTCCAAATCCCCAGCGAAAATTAGCTCCTCAGATGATTGCCAACATAAAATTGCTGAGACGTTCATTCGAAGATCAGATTGTTATACCACTCGATGCGGTAATCGAATCCGAAGAAGGTCGGTATGTGTTTATCGTTTCGTCGAAAAGCCAGGCCGAAAAAGTACCTCTTCAATTTATGGCGATTTACCAAGATAGTGTGCTGGTGGATGGTCTGAAACCTGAACAGCAGCTTATTATTGTGGGTCAACAGGAATTAACCGAAGGAGACCCGATTTTGGTACAGAATAAATCAGAATTCAGTAATTGAGTGAGGTCTTGAATGAAAATAGCCAACTGGAGTATAGATCATAAAGCCAGTGTTTTTGTGCTGCTGGTGATTGTCGTCATTGCCGGCTTTGTCTCCTATATTAATCTCCCCGTGGAATCATTTCCGCAGATTAAGCAACCCGTGGTATTTGTTGCAGTACCTTATCTGGGTGTATCCCCCGGAGACATTGAGACCCTGGTAACACAACCGATTGAAACCAAACTGAAAGAACTTAACAAAATCAAGGAAATGACATCCACCAGTAATGAGGGAATTACCACTATTACTGTGGAATTTGAAACAGATGTTGACATCGACGAAGCCGTCCGAAAAGTTCGTGAAAAAGTTGATCAGGCCGAACCCGATTTGCCTGCTGATATTGAAGAGCCGATTATCCAGGAAATCAACTTCGAAAACATTCCAATTATGCTGGTCAGTATCCTTGGTGAGCAGTCTCTGGTTCGTCTGAAAAAAATCGCAGAAGATCTTCAGGACCGGTTTGAGCAGATCAATGGTGTTCTGGATGTTAAAATATCGGGCGGTCTCGAACGGGAAATGAAAGTTAACCTGAATCCTTCCCGCTTAAGATATTACAGCATTGGTGTTGATGATGTTATTTCGGCTATCCAGCAGGAAAACATGACAATCCCGGGAGGTTCTGTTAAGAGCGGAAATCTGAAATATACTGTCCGCATTCCAGGGGAGTTCAGTTCAGTTGAAGAGATAAAAAATGTAGTTGTTAAAACTATTAAAGGATATCCCATATATCTGCACGATCTGGCTGACGTTGAATTTGGTTACAAGGAAGAGTTGAGCTATTCCAGACTGGACGATGAACCGAGTGTTACCCTATCGATTCAGAAAAGAAGCGGTGAAAACATCATTCGGATTGCGGATGAAGTGAAGGAAATTCTGAAAAATTATGAATCCGAATTACCGGCAAAGACCAGCTATGTCATCCTTGCCGATCAGTCCAAAGACATACGATCGATGGTCAACGACCTGGAAAATAATATTATAGCCGGACTTCTCCTGGTTATTGGTGTCTTGTATTTTTTCATGGGAGCCAGAAATGGTCTTCTTGTCGGCATTGCCATTCCCTTTTCCATGCTTCTTTCCTTCATTGTTATCAGTGCACTCGGTTATACATTGAATATGATTGTTCTTTTCAGCCTTATTCTGGCTCTGGGAATGCTGGTGGATAACGCCATCGTCATCATTGAAAATATTTACCGACACCATGAAGAGGGAAAATCCCTTTATCGGGCGGCAAAGGATGCCAGCTCTGAAGTAGGGATTGCAATTTTTACATCTACAGTAACCACCTTATTTGCTTTCAGTCCCCTGATTCTTTGGCCGGGAATCGTGGGAGAATTCATGAAATATCTTCCGATTACACTGGTTATCACCCTCTCCTCTTCGCTGTTTGTGGCATTTGTGTTTAATCCGTCTCTGGCATCCACATTTATTAAGACAGATGAAAAAATGAAAAATCTGCCAGGAGACCGGCTGTTGAACTGGCTGGTGGGACGCTATGAAAGAACTCTGAACTGGGCACTTATCAATCGTTGGAAAACTCTTGGAATGACTGTAGGTGCCTTTGTTTCGATCTTTATTGTTTATGGTTTTATCAATCATGGTGTAGAATTTTTTCCGGATCTCGATCCGACACAGGCCTGGATCAAGGTTGAAACCCCAATCGGCACGCGTCTGGAAAAATCCAATGAGATTGTGCGCGAAATTGAGAGAAGGATCCAGAATACGCCCGACATGGAGCATTACGTCACTGAAGTGGGAAATGTATCTGATGATTTCGACTTCGGAGCCCAGGGAGGAGCCCTTCACAAGTCACGTGTTACAATCGATTTCAGGGATAAACATGAACGGATACAGAATTCCATGAAAACACTGGATCAGGTGAGAGAAGAGGTAATGGGTATTCCCGGTGCCCGGATTGATGTTTCCAAACCCCAGGAAGGACCCCCAACTGGAAACGCGGTCGAAATTCAGATTAAAGGTGAAAACTTTTCCGTGCTCGAACAGCTTTCCGGGGAAATTCAGCGAAGAATCCGGCCAGTAGAAGGTCTGGCTGATTTGCGGGATAATTTTGAGAAAGGCAAGCCGGAACTCAGGATACGAATTGATCGCGAAAAGGCCGCCCTGCTGGGCCTGAATACTTCACAGATTGCCAGCACTATCCGTACAGCCGTAAATGGCACTGTCGCATCTGAATACCGGGTAGGACAGGATGAATATGATATTACAGTCCGATTTCTGGAAGATTTCCGAAAAAGCTATTCTGATCTTCTCAATTTAACCGTATTTCATGAAGGGACCCACATTCCCCTGGCTAATTTCGCTACAGTTGATCTTTCAGCGGGATTGAGCAACATAAACCATGTGGATGGCGACCGGGTCATCACAATTACAGCGGATGCCTTCGGACGCAGCTCAGCCGAAGTTCTGGCAGATGTGAAAAATCGATTATCCAATTTTGGAGCACCAGAAGGATATACAATTACTTTCACAGGACAGGA
>JAFGSO010000313.1 GCA_016934605.1 Calditrichota bacterium
GCCAGAATTTAGTACGCCTCGATTGCCCTGAATCCGCTTTGATGATCTCGATGAAAACGCTTCAAGCGATCTTCAAGTATCGGGAACTGACTTTTATCGGTAAAGGAAACACAAGCCCTGATCCCCTCCAGCCGATCGCTGCCGGTTATGGCCAGAGAAATGGCGCTGATACCGTAAAATAACAATTCTTCCACCAGTTCTTCGCCGGTAAAACCGGGATATGAAACGGTAAAATAAAATCCATCGGCTATCGGTTCATTTTCATCCATATCATATACAATATCAAAACCATTTTCGGTAAAAAGTTTTTTCATAACACTGGCACGTCTTCCGTATTCCTTTACCGGTTCCAGGAAATTAAATTCACCGTCATTTACCGCCTTCAGCAATCCTGCAAGACCATACTGATTGCTGTGTGAAACCCCTGAGCTGAGGGCATACATAGCACCGAAGATGGATGCCCTGCCAAACTGGGTGCTTCCAAAATATGGTTCAAGATTTTCTGCATGTGAATTGAACAGCCCGTCTGAAATTGCCGTCATTCCAATGCGCTGTCCGGCCAGACTGAACGATTTTGAACTCGATATCAGAAGGATGTAATTATCCGTGTACCGGGCAACTGTGGGTACAAAGGGTGGTTCCCCTGGTCTGGAATAGTCTTTCCGGAAATCCATTCCGAAATATGCCAGATCCTCCAGAACTACAACGTCATATTCAGTAGCCAGCGTGCCGATGGTTTCCAGTTCCTTTTCAGTGAAACAAATCCAGGCAGGATTATTCGGATTGGAATACATTATCGCGGCAAAATTCCCCCGTTTCAGATAACTTTTAAGTTTCTCATGAAGTTTATCCCCGCGGAAATTATAAATATCAAAACGATCACTCTGATGTCCCAGCGTTTTTACCTGCCTTTTATTGACCGGAAAACCGGGATCTATGAACAAAATCCGATCCTTCCCTTTAATTCGACGGGCGCAGACCATTATTGAAAGGAAACAACCCTGCATGGCACCCACAGTCGGAAAACATCCTTCCGGCTTTACCTCAATATTCATAAACAACCTGATAAATCGTGAAATCTCTGATTTCAATTGTGGAATTCCGTCAAATGGGGGATACTTGGATCCCACGCCTTTGTCGAGTGCCTTTTTCTCTGCTTCTACCGCAATTTCAGGAGGATCCAGACCCGGAATTCCCATTTCCATCCGAATAAATGACTGTCCAGTGGAAGATTCAATATAATCGACAATCCTGTTTAATTCACGAATTGTCGCCAATCCGACAGATTGGAGATTCATTTCTCTGATTTTTTCCCGGACAATATGGCCATCCATCGGGGTCGATACCATAGGATTCTCCTTTGATTAATTATCAGTTAACAATTAAATCTTTGCTCTGTGAATATGAGTGGCACATTCTTGCTTTGAGCCTGGTTTTTACTTATATATATTTAAATGCATATCTTGCAGTTTTAAAATAGGAACCGCACGGAAATAGGGCAACAGGTATGAAAAATTGTTATATGAAAAATATGCAGTATTAAAAGTAATTGTTTAAAGATGACGTATTTCCGGAGGCACGGTAATACTTTTACCCTGAATCGTAAATCCAACATAAGGAGGGCACAAAGTCACATGGGTTAATGGTTTACATCTAGCCACTGGTTACTGGCTTCTAGCCTCTGGCAACTGGTTTTTAAATTTGTCATTTGTGATTTAAGATTTTATTGGGATTACGCCGAAAGGCCAGTCCGGCAGTCTGACAGGCCTTTTTCAAAGAGGGAACCTCATCCAGAATATTTGAATATTATATGAATCCTGAATCCTTCTTTCTGCGTGACCTGCCGGCTGATTTAGAATTTGTATTTCTAACTAAGAAAAAGAGGAAATGATGGACATTAGCGGGAAACATTTTCAGGCGATAATAATTGGCACTGGTCAAAGCGGCAAGCCCCTGGCTACTGATCTGGGTAAAGCAGGATGGCCAACGGCTGTTATCGAACAGCAATTTGTGGGTGGATCCTGTATCAATTACGGTTGTACTCCCACTAAAAGTATGATTGCCAGTGCCCGTGCAGCTTATGTAGCAAAAAAAGCAGCAGATTACGGAGTTCAAGTTTCACAGGTTAAGGTTGATCTTGAGAAAATCATTCAACGAAAGGACGGCATCGTCAAGAGTTTCCGGGAAAGCGGCAGAAAAAGCCTGGAGAACACCCCCAATGTTATTCTTATTGACGGTAAAGCCAACTTGAAGAGTTCACATGAAGTAGTAGTAAATAAGAAGGATGGAACAAAATTAACCTTGACGGGCGAAAGGATTATCATCAATACCGGTGCCAATCCGCGAATTCCGGATATACCCGGCTTATCTTCAATTCCCTATCTTACCTCCACCAGCATTCTGGATTTAACGGAATTACCCTCGCACCTTATTATCATCGGAGGCGGATATATCGGTCTGGAATTTGGACAGATGTTTCGGCGATTTGGCAGTGATGTTACCATAATTCAGCGGGGTGATCAGTTGCTGAGCCGTGAAGACAGGGATGTTGCCGGTGCGGTTGCAGAAATTCTGAGGGAGGATAAAATTATGATCGAACTGAAAAGTGAACCGGTGAAGGTTCAAAAGATTCAGAATGGAAACATTGAAGTCACCATAGAAACCGGCACTAAAACCAAAACGATCAGCGGATCCCATTTGCTGGTTGCAGCTGGCCGCATTCCGGCAAGCAATGGACTCGGACTGGAGAATGCCGGAGTTGCCACCGATTCACATGGTTATATTATTTCTAATGAATATCTCGAATCAAGCGTCAATGGAATTTTCGTGATGGGTGATGTGAAGGGTGGACCGGCATTCACTCATATCTCGTATGATGATTATCGGGTGCTGAAGAAATATTTTCTGGAAAATGAACGTCAATCCATCGAAGGACGTTTTGTGCCGTATACCGTTTTTATAGATCCTCAACTGGGTCGTGTTGGACTCAGTGGGGATCAGGCCAGAAAAAAGGGCCTGAAAATCCGGGTGGCAAAAATGCCCATGAAATATTCCGCCAGAGCCATTGAGACGGGTGAAACACGCGGCTTTATGAAAGTGATTATCAATGCATCCACTCGGGAGATTCTGGGATGTGCCATACTGAGTAGCCAGGGGGGTGAAATTATGAGCCTGATTCAGGTAAGCATGATGGGAAAATTACCTTATACTGCTCTGCGGGATGCCATATTTGCCCATCCGACTCTGGCCGAATCATTGAATAATCTGTTTGGAGCTATTTAAAAACCGAGAATTTATTAAGTCAATCTGATTCTGCTCCGTAAAAATAATATAAAGGATTATTAAATGGGCAGCCTCTATAAAGTTCTTACCCATCTCGATCTTGAAAATATCGTCAATGAACAGCAGGCGTTCTCCCTGGATGTTCTGGTTGGATTATCAGAGAAACCAAAAAGGCTTTCTTCACGCTATTTTTATGACGACCGTGGCAGCGAACTCTTTGCTCAGATTATGGATCTGCCCGAATACTATTTAACAAAATGTGAATTTAATGTCCTGAAGCGAAACCGGAAGGAAATTGAAGCATTGCTCACGGATGGAAAATTTAATCTGGTAGAACTCGGTGCAGGGGATGGTCGGAAAACCAGCATCCTGATTGAAAATTTCCTCAACCATAATCTGAAATTTAAATATATTCCTATCGATATTTCTGAAGCTGCAATGAAAAACCTGATTGAAACGATGAACGAAAAATTTCCATCGCTGCATACTGACGGAATTGTGGCGGAATATTTTAACGGGTTGAAATGGCTCGGCAATGTTAATGCGGAGAAAAGTCTGGTTCTTTTTCTGGGATCAAACCTGGGAAATTTCAATAAACCGCAGTCCCGCGTTTTTTTGCGAAATCTGTGGAACACACTGAATGACGGTGACCTGTTGATCACGGGATTCGATCTGAAAAAGGATATCGATGTGATGCGACGCGCCTATAACGATTCCAGAGGTATAACCAGTGAGTTCAATCTGAATCTTCTGCGAAGGATAAACAGAGAGCTGGGAGGCAACTTCGATCTGAACAAATTCAGGCATTTTGCCAGTTATGACGTGTTTTCAGGAGCCATGGAGAGCTATCTGGTGAGCCTGGAAAGGCAGACTGTATACATTGAGGCTGTAAGTCAGAACTTTTTCTTCGAAGCATGGGAACCGATTCATACAGAATATTCCTATAAATACCTTGAATCTGATATCCGAAGCCTGGCAGAAACAACCGGATTTACTATTGAGAAACAACTTTATGATTCCAGAAAATATTTTATCGATTCTGTCTGGCGGGTACAGAAAATAACACCGGATAAATAAGCTCTTTCTTTAGTAAAAACCATATAAATTTCAATACAAGAATGTAACATCATCCGGATAATTATGATTTTTCATGGTTCCTTCATCTTTATATCATAATTTTATTTTAATATGATTTTTATGAATAGTTCATTATGATTATTCCCCTAGCTCCGAAAAATTTGGATTTAATTCAATTACAAACAATTCACTAATGTGACTTGATTTGATACTGGTGCTGATCACTCATTATAGCAGTTTAGAGTTCATGAAGTCATGGTGTATTTTTCATTGTTTTATGAGCCATTTGTAACTCTGGGTACCCTAACCCTGGCCTTTCCCCTGTCTAAAGCCAGGCAGGCCTGCGGCAGGGGAAGGGAATGTCTGCTTGTCCGCCCACTGGCGGACGCAGGCAAGGGATGGGGTACGAAAAAAGATATTATGAAACATGTCATCTTTAAAAATATGTTTTGAATGACTCCATTTAAAAAGATTTTAGGAGCTAAAGGAATAATCATTTATTTCAATAAACCCAAATTCAGGAAATGTTCAAATACCCTTCTCGATAAGACTTTGTAAATTGCTCCACAACCGGTAATTCAAAAAAGGAGGTCAAAGATATGTTTGATATTGTTTTTTACAATAATACCTTACAGCAATGGGCGATCGGAATTGGTGCCGCAGTCGTAACCTTTATTTTGTTACGGATTATCAAAGGATTGCTGCATCGCCGAATTTCCAAAATGGCCCAAAAATCAAATACAGATATTGATGACCTAGTTGCAGAATTAATTCGGAAGATACATTTTCTCCTGCTCCTGATGATCTCACTTTTTGTCGGTACCTATT
Organism: Calditrichota bacterium; assembly: GCA_016934605.1. Taxonomy (GTDB): domain Bacteria; phylum Calditrichota; class Calditrichia; order RBG-13-44-9; family RBG-13-44-9; genus RQOF01. Next base: position 5,188 of record JAFGSO010000313.1, read on the forward strand.
TTCTGACCCTGTCCGATAAAATTCTGGATATTTTTCAGGTACTGATTATTCTGGCACTTCTGTTACAGGGAGGTATATGGGGAACTACTGTAATTCAATGGTGGGTAAATCGCTATAAAAAAGAGAGAATGACTGAAGATGCCGCCAGTGTGACTACATTTTCTGCTCTTGGACTGGTTTTAAAAATTGTTGTATGGTCGATAGTTCTGTTGCTGGCTCTCGATAATCTCGGAATTAATATTACAGCACTGGTTGCAGGACTGGGAGTTGGCGGTATTGCCGTGGCTCTCGCTGTCCAGAATATCCTGGGAGATCTATTTGCTTCACTGTCTATCGTTCTGGATAAACCCTTCGTAATCGGAGATTTTATCATTATTGATAATTACCTCGGCTCGGTGGAACATATCGGACTTAAAACCACGCGCATACGAAGCCTCGGTGGAGAACAGTTGATATTTTCCAATAGCGATCTCCTCAATAGCCGCATCCGCAATTATAAGAGGATGTTTGAACGACGGGTTGTTTTCGCGCTCGGGGTGATCTATCAGACACCAGCAGAAAAGCTTAAAAAAATTCCCGGGATCATCCGACAGATAATCGAATCTCAGGAAAACGTCCGGTTCGACCGGGCTCATTTTAAGGATTATGGAGATTTTTCTTTGAATTTTGAAATTGTATACTGGGTGAAGAGTCCGGATTATAACGTGTACATGGATATTCAGCAAGCCATCAATCTGGAAATTTTCAGACAGTTCAAAGAAAATGAAATCGAATTTGCGTATCCCACTCAGTTGATTTATACTGCAAAGGAAAACGGCGAATAACCTGTATCCGGCAAAGCTAAAGAACAGTGATATTTTCAAAATTTTTCAAGCTGGAATTGTGCCGGGGTGTAAGTGATTTGCATAGATAGATAACGGCATTTTTTACTATGAAAGGAGCTGAATCAATGGCAGAGATGGACAAAATGTCGATTGAACAGAAGACAATCAATACTATTCGAACGCTCGCAATGGATGCAGTTGAAAAAGCGAATTCTGGCCACCCGGGAACACCTATGGCGCTTGCTCCGCTCGCTTATGTCCTCTGGAAAAAGTTTTTACGCGTTAATCCGAAAAATCCAACCTGGCTGAACCGGGACCGGTTTATTCTGTCCAATGGTCATGCATCGATGCTGCAATATGCGATTCTGTACCTGGCCGGATATGATATTACATTGAACGATATTAAAAATTTCCGGCAGTGGGGCAGCATAACCCCGGGACATCCGGAATATGGTCTTACTCCGGGAATCGAAACCACAACAGGACCACTGGGACAGGGATTCATGAATGGAGTGGGTATGGCAATGGCAGAGGCACATCTGGCTGCCGTCTATAATCGCGAAGATCTGAATATCGTGGATCATTACACCTACGCATTCTGCAGCGATGGGGATTTAATGGAGGGAGCTTCCCATGAAGCGGCTTCACTGGCGGGTCATTTCGGCCTGGGTAAACTGATTTATTTTTATGATGATAACCATATTTCCATTGAAGGGGACACCGGCATTACCTATTCGGATGATGCGGTCAAACGGTTCGAAGCTTATCACTGGCATGTTCAGGACCTGGGTGACAACGCAAATGATCTGAGTGCTATTTCAGGCGCAATAGAAAAAGCACAGGAAGAAACAGATAAGCCGTCACTGATTATAATTCGTTCACACATCGCCTATGGGGCTCCGAATATGCGGGATACACCCGAAGCGCATGGTTCTCCTCTGGGCGAGGATGAAATCAGGGAAACAAAAAAATATTATGGCTGGCCGGAGAATGAAAAATTTCTGGTCCCCGATGATGTTCTGAAACATATGCATGATATCGTTGAAAGAGGGGCAAAACTGGAGGGTGAATGGAAAAAGAAGTTCGAACATTATGGGGAAAAATATCCCGATTTATTGGCTCAGCTGGAGGCTGTTTTGAATGAAAAACTGCCCAAAGACTGGGACACAGATATTCCGGTTTTCAGGGAAGATCAGGGCCCTGTAGCCACTCGGGCTGCCTCTGGGAAGGTTATCAACGGTTTTGCACAGAGAGTACCCTGGCTGGTTGGGGGAAGCGCAGATCTGGCTCCATCAACCAAAACACTCATCGACAGCTCGAAATATTTCCTTCGGGGAGAATATCATAACCGGAATATTGCCTGGGGTGTCCGTGAACATGCCATGTGTGGAGCAACATCCGGCATCGCACTCCATGGAGGTCTGCGTCCCTTTGCATCCACTTTTTTTATCTTCACTGACTATGCCAGACCGGCCATTCGCCTTGCCGCTCTCATGGAAATACCGGTGATTTATGTGATGACGCACGATTCAATCGGACTGGGAGAAGACGGCCCAACTCATCAGCCGGTGGAACACCTGGCTTCTTTGCGTGCTATTCCCCATCTTTATGCGATCCGGCCGGCAGATGCCAATGAAGTAGCCTATGCCTGGCGTGCTGCTATGCAAAGACAACAGGGACCGACCATGCTGGTTCTGAGTCGTCAAAAACTCCCCGTTATCAATCGGCAAAAATATGCATCCGCCGAGGGTGTATTAAGGGGAGCATATATCATCAGTCCTGAGCGGGGATCGGAACCAGCCGCCATCCTTATTGCCAGCGGCTCGGAAGTTCATCTTCTGCTGGAAGCACAGAAAAAACTGACAGAAAAAAATATCGATGTGAGGCTGGTCAGCATGCCAAGCTGGGAAATTTTCCGGGATCAGAGTGATGAATACAGAGAAAAGGTACTGCCATCATCGCTCAAAAAACGCCTCGCTGTTGAAGCTGGTGCTTCTCTGGGATGGTGTGAATGGATTGGAGAAGAGGGAGAAATTATTTGTGTGAACCGGTTTGGCGCCAGCGCGCCTTATAAAGATATTTTCAGACATTTTGGTTTTACGGTTGAAAATGTAGTGGCGACTACTGAAAAATTAGTTAATAAATAATAAAGTCATCATAAGGGGAGTGCCTCTATGAATCCTATTTTAAAGTTAATCGATTATGGACAGAGTTACTGGCTGGATAATCTTTCTCGGCATATGATTAAAACTGGTGCACTGAAGAAGCGGATCACTGAGGAAGGATTGAGGGGTATGACCTCCAATCCTAATATTTTTGATAAGGCTATCTCAAATAGTGATGCCTATGATGATCAGATCAGGGAATTAGTAAAGCAAAAAAAATCCGTCGATCAAATTTATGAGGCTCTGGTTGTGAAAGATGTCCAGGATGCCTGCGATCTTTTCAGACCGGTATATGATGAATCAAATGGTCTGGATGGCTATGTCAGTCTGGAAGTATCTCCTTACCTGGCAAGACATACTGAGAGAACTATGGATGAGGCGCGTCGCCTGTTCTCGAAGGTGAATCGTCCTAATTGCCTGATTAAAATTCCGGGCACCGTAGAAGGGCTTGCTGCCATTGAACAAATGCTATATGAAGGTATAAATATAAATATCACTCTGCTTTTTTCCATTAAACGGTATGAAGAGGTTGCCGAAGCGTATATGCGGGCCATGGAACGACGATTTTCTGAGGGGAAAAATCTATCGGATATTACGTCAGTTGCCAGCTTTTTTCTGAGTCGGATTGATGTACTCACCGATAAGCTTCTACATCATAGAATTTTGCCGGAGGATAGAGGAAAAGGGAATACCAGAGCAGAACAGTTACTGGGAAAGGCAGCCATTGCGAGTGCAAAACTGGCTTATCAGAGTTTCAAAAAAATATTCAGCGGAGACCGCTGGGAGAAATTGGCCGATAATGGCGCCAGGCTCCAGCGTCCCCTGTGGGCAAGCACCAGTACCAAAAATCCGAAATACAGTGATGTTATGTATGTGGAACCACTGATTGCCGAAAATACCGTCAATACCATGCCGGAAGAAACAATTGATGCATTTGCCGATCATGGTCAGATTGCCCCCAATACGGTGGAAGAAGATCTGGATGAATCCAGAAAACATCTTAAAATGCTGGATGAGGTTGGAATAAATCTTGACTATGTTACCCAACAACTGGAAGACGAAGGTATTCAGAAATTTATTGATCCATTTAGAGCCCTGTTGAAAACCATTGAGGATGCAATCAAAACATATTCCTCCTGATGTTGTCTGTAGAGTTTTAGAAATGTTTTTCGCCATTTTATCGGGTCATTTTGAAAACTGCAGGCTTTCCCATGAAATATGATGCCGTAATTATCGGCTCCGGGCCAAATGGACTGGCCGCCGCTATTACGCTGGCAGACGCGGGTTTTTCAGTTCATTTGGTGGAAAGAAATCAAACGGCGGGTGGAGGTACCCGTTCGGCTGAACTGACCGATCCTGGTTTTATTCATGATGTCTGTTCAACCGTGCATCCTCTGGCTTTCAGTTCCCCATTTTTCAGGAAATTTTCACTGGACAAGAAAGGTGTGGAATGGATTATGCCCCCGGCAGTTGTGTCGCATCCGCTTGAAAATGAGCCACCTGTCATGCAATATACGGATCTGGACAAAACCAGAGAATTTCTGGGGGAAGATGCAGTGAACTATTCCAAGATTATGAAACCGCTCATCCGAAAATGGAAACATATTTTACCGGATATCCTGGGACCTTTAAAGATACCGGCACATCCCGTATCTTTTTTGTCTTTCGGTATGCTGGCAGTTCAATCAGCATACGGCTTTACGTTCAGAAATTTCAGACAGCACCGGGCAAAAGCTCTTTTTTCCGGCATGGCCGCACATTCAATGCTCTCACTGGATCAAAAATTCAGTGCTGCTGTTGGTCTTGTCCTGATGCTTCTGGGGCATACCGCTGGATGGCCTATCCCCAGAGGTGGTTCACAAAAAATAACGAATGCCCTTCTGGCACTTTTTAAATCTCTGGGCGGAGAAGTTGAAACCGGTAAAATGGTTCGTACCCTGAAGGATATTCCCGATTCACGAATTGTTCTTTTCGATACCTCTCCGCGCGAGATGAGCAGGATTGCAGGTGAGAGATTCCACCAGAGTTACCGGAATCAGCTGGAACGTTTCAGATATGGTCCCGGAATATTCAAGATAGACTGGGCGTTAAGAGAACCCATTCCATTCCGTTCAGCTCAGTGTAGCGATTCTGCCACCGTGCACGTTGGCGGGACACTGGACGAAATTGCTGAGGCAGAAGAGATGGTCTGGCAGGGCAGACATCCTGGAAGACCTTTTGTTATCCTGGCTCAACAAACCCTTTTCGATCCTACTAGAGCCCCTGAAGGTCAGCATACAGCCTGGGCATACTGCCATGTACCCTCAGGTTCGACCGTCGATATGACCCGGCGCATCGAAGATCAGATCGAAAGATTTGCCCCTTCCTTCAGAGACATTATCGTTCAGCGACATACTATGAATAGTGTTGATATGGAAACTTATAATCCGAATTATATCGGCGGGGATATAAACGGTGGTCTGCTGAACTGGAAACAGTTGTTCTTCCGTCCAGCCATCAGATTTAATCCATATACCACACCGGATCCGGGACTTTTTATTTGCTCTTCATCCACCCCACCGGGCGGAGGAGTTCATGGCATGTGTGGATACCAGGCCGCCCAAACGGTGCTCAGAAGAGTTTTCGGAAGATCCAAAGAGTCCAATTGACTCTAATTTTTCCTGTTCAAAATATTTGTAAAAAATCAATTGTATTGTATTATATTCAGTTATTTTCTTACAGACTCTCAATTTAAAGCGAAAGCAGCCATATGATAGAACCCTTTCTGATCGGAATTACCGCAATTATTTTTCTGGGCATTCTGGCCCAGTGGATTTCCTGGCGACTGAAAATACCCTCGATTCTGTTACTGCTTATTTTCGGATTTTTATCGGGACCTGTTTTTAATGTTGTAAAACCTGATTTTTTATTCGGAAACCTGTTTTTTCCGCTGGTGTCTTTCAGCGTGGCTGTAATTCTCTTCGAGGGTGGAATGACTCTCAATATTTCCGAATTGAAAATAGTCGGAAATGTCGTCCGTAACTTGATTACAATTGGCATCATCATCACCTGGTTTACGGTAACTGTGGCATCCTATTTTCTGCTGGATTTGAATCTTTCTCTTTCATTGCTTTTCGGAGCTATTCTGGTTGTGACCGGTCCTACGGTAATACTCCCGTTACTCAGGGAGATCAGACCAAAAGGGCAGCTGAATTCTATTCTCAAATGGGAAGGAATTTTGAATGATCCGATTGGTGCTATTCTGGCTGTTCTGGTTTTTGAAGCGATCCTGGAAACTGGAATAGGGGCAGCTACTGCAGTAACGATTCAGGGAATTCTCAGAACGATTATTCTGGGAAGTTTAATAGGTCTCGCCGGTGCCTATATTATTGTATTGATGCTGCGATACCGCCTCATGCCAGATTTTCTGCGCAATCCCATCACCCTGATGATGGTTTTCTGTGTATTTGCCGCATCCAATCTGATTCAGGCAGAAAGCGGTCTGTTTTCGGTTACGCTAATGGGAATTGTACTGGCCAGTCAGAAAAAAGTCAATGTAAGGCATATTCTTGAATTCAAGGAAAATTTGAGAGTTTTACTCATATCGGTCTTGTTTATCATTCTGGCAGCCCGCCTGACATTCGATGATCTCAGAATGCTTGGTACCAGCAGCGTCCTGTTTCTGGCTGCCCTGATACTGCTGATACGTCCGGCTGCAGTGATGTTATCCACCCTGGGCTCGTCTTTGAACTTCAGAGAAAGAATTTTCCTGGCGTGGATGGCACCACGCGGAATTGTTGCAGCTGCAGTTACATCACTGTTTGCCTATGAACTGACTTCAAAGGGAATAGCCGGAGCTGATTTGCTGGTTCCGGTGATGTTTTTTGTTATTATCGGTACCATTACTATTTATGGTTTGGGTGCCAAACCCCTCTCCAGATGGCTAAATATAGCCGATCCGAATCCACAGGGTTGTCTTATTCTGGGTGCCCACGATTGTGGCCGAACCATCGGAAAAGTTCTCCAGGAACACGGTTATTCGGTAATAATGGTAGATACCAACTGGTCCAATCTGTCCAAAGCACGCATGCAGAATTTACCGACGTACTACGGTAGCATCCTGTCTGAACATATTCTGGATGAGCTTAATCTGGACGGCATCGGAAGATTGCTGGCATTAACTCCCAATACCGAAGTGAATTCATTGGCAGCACTCTATTTTTCAAAACTTTTCGGATCGAACGAAGTATATCAGCTGGCCACCGAAAAATCAAAAAAGAATGGTATTCAGTCTGTTTCCAAAGAACTGCGGGGACATATCCTATTTGGTGAAAATTTCAGCTACTCCTATCTCATTGATAAATTTGGCAAAAATTCTTCCATCAAGACAACCCCGATTACTGACAACTATTCATTTGATGATTTGAAACAGCAGTACGGAGCGGATAATATTATTCCGCTTTTTTTAATTGATGAGAATGATGACCTGATCATTTATACCGATGTTACCCGACCTGCTCCAAAACCCGGACAAATCCTCATTAGCCTCATTACCGAGGAATCAATATCTGACAAAAAAAACAAGGAACAATAATATTGTTTACTATCATTTCTCACATAGTAAACAATTGTAATTATGATAGTTACTGAAATTATGAGTGTTTTAAACTTCACCCCTTTTTAAGCA
>JAFGSO010000314.1 GCA_016934605.1 Calditrichota bacterium
ATATAGACAGCATGACAAAAAACATTGCTGATTTGTTATGGTGTCAGAGAAACCTGATTTCAATCAAAGCAACCACGAGTGAAAAAATGGGTTTCACCGGTCGGGAAGAAGGAGTCGCGGCGTTAGCCACTGTTATCCTGAAAAAACGGAAAGGGTGATAGGGTGGACCGTTTCCTGCAGGAGCTGCAACAAATTGATCCCATCTGGTCCTATATGGTTTTGTTTATCAGTGCCTTTATTGAAAATATCTTTCCGCCCATTCCGGGAGATACCGTTACTTTGATTGGAGCGTTTCTAACCGGAAAGGGTATTTTAAATTTCTGGGGAGTTTATATCAGCACCACTTTGGGAAGCGTAACAGGTTTTATGGGTTTATACGCTGTTGCATACTGGCTGGAAGAAAGCTGGATTGAAAAGCACCGTCCGAGATGGCTGAAAGCCACCAAAATAGATAAAGTGGAAGTCTGGTTTAATAAATATGGTTACTGGGTAATACTGATGAACCGCTTTTTGTCCGGTGTCAGGTCTGTCATCTCGCTGGTAGCAGGTCTGTCGAAGCTAAGAACTTTTCGAGTGTTTCTGCTCAGTCTTTTCAGTTGTGCATTATGGAATGGAATAATTATTTACATGGGTGCTGCACTGGGCAGAAACTGGAAAGAGATTTTGGCCTTTCTGGAGATTTATAACCGTATCATCATTATTGCGATTATAATTATTCTGACCGGATATTTCGCCTACCGACGATGGAAAAGCCGGCGGGTCGGCCAGAAAAACGCTTTATGATATTTTCTTCTCTATTTTAGCCCAGGTATCTCTAAGAGTGACAGTACGGTTAAATACCAGGTTTTCCCTGGTACTATCTTTGGTATCGACACAAAAATAGCCATTCCGGAGGAACTGAAAGCGATCGCCCCTCCCGGCATCAGCCAGACCGGGTTCAACCATACCCTGAACGATCTCCAGAGAATTGGGATTGATATTAAAGACAAAATCCATACCGTCCGGAACATCATTGGGATCGGCCTTTATAAACAGATAATCATAAAGACGGATCTCAGCCTGGATAGCATGTGAAGCAGATACCCAATGGAGTGTTCCTTTCACCTTCCGGCCATCCGGTGCCGAACCACTGCGTGTACCCGGATCATAGGTACAATGCAGTTCCCTGATTTCTCCGGTATTTCCGTCCTTTACAACTTTTTCACATTTCACGATATAGGCATGTTTTAGCCGGACTTCCCTGCCTGGTGCCAGACGGAAATATTTTCGAGGCGGGTCTTCCCGGAAATCATCCTGTTCTATGAAAATTTCTCTCGAAAAAGGAATCTTCCGTGTCCCGGCGGTAGGATCTTCCGGATTATTTTCTGCCTCCAGATCTTCAACTTTTGCCTGGGGGTAGTTGGAAATTATCACTTTCAATGGGCGTAACACTGCCATCACCCGGGGAGAACGTTTGTTGAGATCTTCCCGCAGACAATGTTCAAGCAGCGAAATATCCACAACACTGTTGCTCTTAGCCACACCGATTCTTTCACAGAAGTCCCTGATCGACTCCGGGGTATAACCCCGACGTCTGAGTCCTGAAATGGTGGGCATGCGTGGATCATCCCAGCCATCCACCAGTTTCTCCCGGACCAGTCGCAATAGTTTTCGTTTACTGAGTATGGTGTGGGTCAAATCCAGACGGGCGAATTCGATCTGTTGCGGTGCGTGAACCCCCAGTTGCTCGATAAACCAGTTATAAAGAGGTCGATGATCTTCAAATTCAAGAGTACAAAGCGAGTGCGTAATACCTTCAATCGAATCAGACTGCCCATGGGCCCAATCATACATGGGGTAGATACACCACTCGTTACCGGTGCGGGGATGAGCGGCGTGAAGAATACGGTACATCACCGGATCCCGCATATTCAGGTTTCCTGAGGACATATCGATCTTGGCCCGTAAAACCCGCTCCCCATTTTTGAATTCACCGGCCTTCATTCGCTGAAAAAGATCCATATTTTCTTCCACCGACCGGTTCCGGTAAGGACTTTCCCTGCCTGATTCTGTCAGAGTTCCGCGATATTCACGTATTTCATCGGCACTCAGATCGTCCACATACGCTTTACCGTCTCCGACGAGCTGAACAGCCCAGTCATACAGCTGCTGGAAATAATCCGATGCAAAATAGAGCCGGTCCTCCCAGTCGAAACCAAGCCAGCGGACGTCTTCCTGAATGCTGCGAATGTATTCTTCTTCTTCCTTTATCGGATTAGTATCATCAAACCGCAGATTACATAATCCGTTAAACTCCTCAGCCATTCCAAAATTCAAGCAAATTGATTTAGCATGACCAATATGAAGATAACCGTTGGGTTCCGGAGGAAAACGGGTGTGTACGCGACCGCCATGTTTCCCTTTCTTCACATCATCAATGATGATATTCCGGATAAAATTCGGTGGTACATTGATCTTTTTATTTTTTACAGCTTCCTGTTTCAATTCTGAATCCTCAGCTTTCCTTTGAACGTCTCTCCTGTCCTTTTTCATAGATCCATTTCTTCAGGTTTATTTCGCTAGTTTTCCTCAAATATAATGCAGAAAATTATTTAATAAAAATGGGAGAGATAATTAAATACAAGTAACAAGGGACAAGGGGCAAGGAACAAGTAAAGGTAGAAGGGTATAAGGGTATAAGGGTATATGGGTATAAGGGTATATGGGTATATGGGTATAAGGGTATATGGGTATATGGGTATAAGGGTATATGGGTATAAGGCAAGGGAGGCTCAGGGCTCCTGGAATTTAGGAAAAAGGCGAAAGGCCTAAAAAAAGAAAACAAGAATGTGAGTACAAAATACAAAGTACAAAATAAAAAAGATACTCTATCTGTAAGAATATCCCGAAGGGACAATTGATTTTAGCCGGCGATTTCAGTCGTTGGAACCACCAGCCAGAAATAAATTCCAAACACCAAATCAGTCGGCTGACTGATCCGCCTGTCAGGCTGCCAGACTGGCCTATCGGTGTGATTCCAAAAAATTCTAAATCTCAAATAAAAAATTTAAAAACCAGTAACCAGCAATCAGCAACCAGAGGCCAGCATCCAGTATTCCCGACTCCATGTCAACCTCCGGTTGACCTATCGGGACTAAACCTTCCCTGGTTCAGCCAAAAACCAGTATCCAGTA
>JAFGSO010000037.1 GCA_016934605.1 Calditrichota bacterium
ACGCTGCCACACTCTGGTAATAAGCTTCGTCCCCAAAATAATCCGAAAGTTCCCGGCAGATATTCTCAGGAGTGACATTTTTCTGAACCAGTTCCGGGACAACTCTCTTCTGCAATACAATATTCGCCATGGCGATATTTTTAATTTTTACCAGACATTTACCGATGTGATAAGTAAGCGGGGATATTTTATAAAGCACTACCATGGGAGTCTCCAGATATCCGGTTTCCAGTGTTGCGGTACCGCTGGCAACCACCACCACACGGGAATATTTCATGAGAGCATAGATATCCTTTTCTATCAGCCGGATTCCCAGATTTCCCTCCAGGATAGCATCATAAACGCCGCGGGGGACATTGACACTTTTACCGACAACCCATTCCACCTCACTGCGGTGTTGAAATAACTCTGCAGATTTTACCATCTCAGGCAGGAGTGTGTTCACTTCATTTTTACGACTACCGGGAAGAAAGCCTATAATTTTTTTATTTTCCGGGATTTTATATCTGGTTCTAAACTCAGACCCGGTTAAGTCGACCTTAATTTCATCGACCAGCGGATGTCCTACAAAACTGGCTGCAATCCCGTGTCTGGAGTAAAATTCCTGTTCAAACTGAAAGATAACCAGCATTAGGTCTACATACCTCCGGATTTTTTTGATCCGGTTCTGCCCCCAGGCCCATAACTGGGGTGAGATATAATAGACAACCCGGATATTCATGTTATGAGCGCTTTTGGCGAGGCGCAGGTTAAATCCCGGATAATCCACCAGAATAACCGCTTCCGGGCGGAATTCTTTCATCCATTTTTTTAAATCCCTGAACACTTTTCTTATAAAAGGAATATGCCTTATCACTTCCGAAAAACCCAGGAAAGACATCTGTTCTATATGAAACAGAAGTTCAACCCCCGCCTCCCTCATTTCATCTCCGCCAATACCATGGAAAGTTAAATCAGGCCGGAGCTTTAGCAATTCGAAAACCAGACCGGCGGCATGGCGGTCTCCGGAAGGTTCCCCTGCGATAATCAATATATTCCTCTTCGGGTCTGACATGTTCATTTCCCGCGATATCCAATATTTCTGAAATGAAAAAAGCGAGTAAGATTATTACCCGCTTCAATATAACTATCAAATAAACTGAATCCCAACAGGACTGATCATTCCCCTAAAATTTCATTTTCCTTGGCCTGATAAATTTCATCCACCTTACTGATATACTCGTCGGTAAGTTTCTGAATTATATCCATCGTTTTGTGACTCTGATCCTCTGAAATTTCATGGGACTTTTCCAGATTTTTAATCTGGTCATTGGCATCCCGGCGAACATTTCTTATGGCAACCCGTGTTTCTTCACAATATTTTTTAACCAGCTTGAGGAGATCCTGCCGTCGTTCTTCACTCAGCTCGGGTATCGGCACACGCACCACGTTTCCATCGTTGGTAGGATTTAATCCCAGATCCGCCTGAAGAATAGATTTCTCGATTTCTCCGATCATTCCCTTTTCCCAGGGCTGCACCACCAGCATACGGGGTTCAGGTGCCGTTATGGTTGCAACCTGATTTAAAGGTACCACCGATCCGTAATAATGCACTTTTACCACATCCAGAAGCGCCGGCGTTGCCCGTCCTGTTCGGATCCGGGTCAATTCATGATGTAAATGATCAACCGATTTTTTCATTCGGATTTCAGCATCTTTCAAAATTTCATTCACATTCATACGTCACCTCTTACTTTGGTTCCAATTGTCTCTCCCAGCACAACTTTCTTTAGATTTCCGTTTTTCCCCATGTTAAACACCACAATCGGGAGCTTATTATCCATAGACAGAGTTATAGCCGTAGGATCCATTACACGCAGTCCTTCCTTCACTACCTGCATATAATTTAATTCCTTGTAAAATTCCGCATCGGGAAATTTTTCAGGATCTGCAGAATAGACGCCCTCAACGCGGGTACCTTTAAGAATGACCTCTGCCTCAATTTCAATAGCTCGCAATACCGCAGCCGTATCGGTGGTGAAATATGGATTACCTGTTCCGGCAGCAAAAATAACCACACGACCTTTTTCCAGGTGCCGCACAGCACGTCGGCGGATAAACGGTTCAGCCACCTGTTCCATGGGGATAGCTGTCTGGACTCGAGTATAGAGTCCCATTAGTTCCAGGGCATTCTGCATCGCCATGGCATTGATCACCGTGGCCAGCATACCCATATAATCAGCCGAAACACGATCCATTTCCCTGGCGGCATCAGAAATCCCGCGAAAAATATTCCCTCCTCCAACCACAACACCTACCTGTACTCCCAGATCAACCACAGATTTGATTTCAGAGGCATACTGCTGCAAGACATCTGCATTAATACCAAAACCTGCACCACCTGCCAGAGATTCACCACTCAGTTTCAGCAGGATTCTTTGATAAGCAGGTTTATCAGTCATGATCAGTCTCCAATTTGATATCGGACAAATCGCCTGATGGAAATATTTTCTCCAATGCGGGCAATGATTTCAGTCTGATAATCTTTTACAGTTTTTTCGGGATCCCGGATATAGGGTTGCTCCAAGAGCACTGTTTCGGAATAAAACTTTTCCATTTTACCGCTGGCAATTTTCTCCACAATATTTTCCGGCTTTCCACTTTCTACAGCCTGCTCACGGAATATTCGCATTTCACGGTCAATAACATCCTGAGCGAGTGACTCCCGGTCAATTGCCAGGGGATTTGAGGCGGCAATATGCATGGCGATATTATGGACAAATTCCTGAAAATTTTCAGTTTTCGCCACAAAATCTGTTTCACAATTCACTTCTACCAGCACGCCCAGTTTTCCTCCTGGATGTATATATGCATGAATCAGTCCATCTTTTACTTCACGGCTTGCTTTTTTTTCTGCTTTGGCGATTCCACGTTTTCTTAAAATTTCCACAGCTTTTTCCATGTCTCCACCCGCTTCCACCAGAGCTTTTTTACAATCCATCATCCCGGCTCCGGTTTTCTCCCGCAGTTCTTTCACAAGTTTTGCTGATATTTCCATCAATCTCTCCCTATTCTTTTGTCGTTACCTCTTCCTTCTTCTCTGCCATTTCCTCTTCCTCGGATGCTTTTGCCCGGATGGATTCCCGACCTTCCAGAACAGCATCTGCCATCACCCTCGAAATCAGGGTGATCGATTTGGTGGAATCATCATTTCCCGGAATGGGGTAATCGATCTGAGTCGGGTCGCAATTCGTGTCAACCAGAGCAAAAATCGGTATATGCAGCTTCAACGCCTCCCGAACAGCGATTTCTTCTTTCTTTATATCAATCACAAACATTGCACCCGGGATTTTTTTCATTTCCTGAATACCGGCAAATACATTCTTCATTTTTTCAATTTCACGTTCAATCTGCAACCGTTCTTTCTTGGTCATTTTTTCAACGGTACCGTCTAAAATCATCTTCTCAAGATTTTCCAGGTGCCTGATACTTTTTTTAATGGTGGCAAAATTGGTCAGGGTTCCACCGAGCCATCTTTCAACAATGTAAGGCATTTCCGCCCGAATGGCTTCCTGTTTGAGGATATCTTTCGCCTGATTTTTAGTTCCCACAAACAGGACGGGATCTCCTGTAGCTGCAATTTCCTTCATGGCATTATAAGCCACGTCAAGGCTTTTCAGCGTTTTTTGAAGATCGATGATATGGATCCCATTTCGCTCCATAAAAATATACTGTTTCATTTTGGGATCCCATCGTCTGGTCAAATGGCCAAAATGGACACCCGCCTTTAATAAATCCTCTAATGATACTTTAACCATAATTACTCCTTCACATTAAGGGTTAGTTCCTCCACCGTCTTTTCTCAGAAATCCAGTACCTGGACACCCACTGAAAAAAACCAACGGTGTGTGTTATATATTTATTTACAAAAAAGCCCTTCCCGGTTAAGATTGGAGGAAGGGCAGGATATTTTCGACCAGGGATTATCGTTTTGAGAATTGGAATCTTTTACGCGCTTTTGGTCGCCCATATTTTTTTCGTTCCACACGTCGCGGATCCCGGGTCAGAAATCCGCCTGCACGCAATTCCGGTCTCAGCTCTTCATTCCACTTCAGGAGGGCGCGGGCAATGCCCAGGCGAAGTGCTTCTGCCTGTCCTGACAGTCCGCCTCCGTTGATGTTAGCCGTAATATTAAATTTTCCAATAGTATCCGTAGCTTTTAAAGGCTGTTCTATAACCATTTTAAGCACTTCCCGCTTAAAATAATCAAGTAGTTCTCTGCCATTGACCGTAACCTGCCCCTGACCGGGAATCAGACGTACTCTGGCCACAGCACTTTTTCTCCTTCCGGATGCATCGTAATATTCCATGGTATCTGTATTCCTCACTTAAAATTTTATCGATTTTGGATTCTGGGCCTGATGAGGATGTTGATCTCCAGCATAAACCTTCAATTTTTTTAACATCTGTCTTCCCAGGACATTTTTGGGTAACATCAGACGCACAGCATGTTCAATCACCCGTTCCGGATGTTTTTCAATCATTTCACGGAAAGAGGTAAATTTGCTTCCTCCCGGATAACCGGTATGTCTGAAATACGTTTTCTGTTCACTTTTCTTTCCGGTAAGCTTTACTTTTTCTGCATTTATCACTATGACAAAATCACCTAAATCCTGATGAGGAGCAAAACCCGGTTTATTTTTACCGCGAAGGAGCCGGGCAATGTTTGTCGCCATTCTGCCCAGAACATATTCCTGAGCATCAACTACAAACCACTCACGCTGGGCCATTATTTCATCTGTCTTGATATAATCCGTTCTCAATCCTTCAACCTCCTTAAACTGTCGGCTTCTGGTATTTCCAATTTTAAAGCCCGGAAATTTAAATTCTGAAGTATGGTCAGTCAAGCCAAAATTAAAAATAGTCCCGATTAATTTCGCCTATCCAACCACCAGTGAGGTTTTACAAATTGTCTGTCCTTATTTTTTTTAAAAAAATGACCTGAATAACCATTTTAAATATATAACCTGACTAATTCACGAACTCCATGATAGCAGGACACAAAGTAAGATAGGCCAATGATTTAAATATTTTATCATGTGAAACTTATTTTAAAATAAGTTTTGTTACATGATATCCATAAAACTGGTGATGATAGATGCCTGAACCATTTGTTATTTCCGGATCTTTTCGGCCTTCTCGGTGTGCTCTGTGCCTCAGTGGCAAAT
>JAFGSO010000315.1 GCA_016934605.1 Calditrichota bacterium
CTTCAGAAAATGTCCGGCCAGCAGGGAGCACTCAATCAGGAAAGCATGTCGCTTTTTCAGCAGCAGGGCGGGAGTAGACCCCGGTTGTCCGAAGATGCACTGGCCAGGCTGGCAGCTCAGCAGGAGATGATCCGGAAATCCCTCCAGCAGGCGATGGAAGGAATGGGATCCCGCAGAGATGTACTCGGTCGGCTGGAAGAGCTTGGTGGGGACATGGAAGAAGTCATCAAAGAACTCAGATCAAAAAACCTGGACCGGAAGGTTATCCAGAGACAGGAACGGATTCTGTCAAGACTGCTTGATGCTCAAAAATCTGTTCGTCAGAAAGAGTATTCCCGGAAAAGAGAAGCGGAACGCGAGGAAATACAGTTGGTGAAATCTCCTCCCCAGATAAAACAAGAACTTCTGCAGCAAAGAGACAGATTGCAGAAAGAATTGCGGGACGCTCTGGAAGAAGGATATTCATACGAATACCGTGAGCTGATAAAAAACTATTTTGAATTTCTGTCCAGTCATCCCGAACTGCTGCAACAGCAGCATTGAAGGTATTGAATTGATATATTTTTTGACTCCTCATGTTTTTTACATAAATTGTTGATTGATTTTTTTTAAATTTCAAAAAAATACGTTACCGTTACCGTTTCATACAGGTTTCTGAGTGTCTAATCGCGGACTGAAAAACTATCTATGAGAAATTTTAATTTCTTTAAAATGGTCATCCTGTTTATGCTTTTTCCTGTGATGATTGAGGCGCAGGAAACCTATCTGGAAGAAATGTTCGCACTGCCTGCCGATTCCTCCACCCGTTTTCCCTTAACAAATCTGGAATACCGTTCACCCCGAAAACTTAAAATTGCGTTGGTACTGAGCGGTGGAGGTGCGCGCGGAGTAGCACATCTGGGAGTGCTGAAAGCATTGGAAGAACATGATATTCCACTGGACCTGATTGTGGGAAGCAGCATAGGCAGCGTGGTTGGCGGTTTTTATGCAGCCGGCTATAATTCTGGTGAACTCATCCGTATATTCGATGATATAGACTGGAATAGTGTCTTTACAGATCAGACTCAGCGGACAAATCTGTTCTGGGCCCAGAAATCCACACCCCGTAAACATTTTCTTGAGTTACGGTTTGACGGGGTAATTCCCTATATTCCCTCTTCTCTCTCCACCGGCCAGAAAATCTTCGATATAATCTACTTCCATCTGCTGTATGCCAATTTTCAGTCCGCCAACGATTTCGATAATCTGCGAATTCCTTTCAGAGCGGTCGCAACAGACCTTGTCAGTGGAAAGAGGGTGGTACTCTCCAGCGGAGACCTGGCAGAGGCAATCAGCGGAAGTATGGCATTTCCCTTACTCTTCTCTCCGGTTGAATGGAATGGAATGTGGCTTGCTGATGGCGGGATTCGGGACAATCTGCCAGTGGATGTCGCCCTGACCAACAATGCCGATATGGTGATTGCAGTGGATGTAACCTCGCCTCTCAGACCGCCGGATCAGATAAAATCTCCCTGGCAGCTTGCAGACCAGGTGACCAGCATTATGATGCAGGAATCTACTATCGAAAGCCGGAATATGGCTGATTTCCTTATATCTCCGGATCTTGGTGAACATGGAGCTACTGATTTTACAGGATTTGACTCCCTGGTTCTTCTGGGCTATAAGGCAGCAATACAGAAAATTGATTCTATAAAGAACATGATAAAAATATATGAAGAAAATATATGGGGAGAAAATAGCTATTTTGGACGGGTCTCTTCAGTGACTCTGAAAAGTCAATATTCACCTTTGCCGGATACCGTTATGGATAACCTGTCAGCAATTTCGGGCCGGGATCTGTACCTGTACGATATCTACCGGGATATTGAATATTTTTACGAATCGGGCAAAGTTGCCAATTGCTATGCCACTATTGGGGGAACACCGTCGCGCCTCTTTGTGGAATACCATATCGAAGAGTATCCGGTTATAGAAAATATAAGCCTCCAAAGCAGTACCATCCCTCCCGATTCCCTGAATGCGGAACGCCTGTATGAGCTGACTGAAAAGCAACTAGATATGAATAACCTTTTTGATGCCCTGGATGCCATTCTGGATGAGCTGTTCCGGCAGGGTTACTCACTGGCCAGAGTAGCGGATATACGATTTAACCAATTCAATAACTCGCTGATAATCACTATTGACGAAGGTTATATTAATGACATCCGGATAGCGGGAAACAGAGAAACGAAAGATTCAATTATTCTGCGGGAAATGCTGCTGAAAAGGAATTCGCTGTTCAGCTCCCGCCAGGCTATTGAAAGCATTCAGAATATCTATAGTACCGGCTTGTTCGACCGGGTGACTCTGAATGTAGTGCGCGGTAAAACTGGTAATTCTCTGATTATCAGGGTGAAGGAAAAAAAATACCTGATGATGCGGGTTGGCCTCAATGCTTCACTGGAGAGGAAGGCTAAGGCTTTTGTTGAACTGGCGGAAGATAATCTTTTCGGCCGGGAGATAAAACTGTCCCTGATGGGTATGATTGGTGATCTGGAGCGGGAAGCAGAATTTAAATTCTACAGTGTCCGCCTACTGAATACCCTGTGGACTTACCGTTTTTCATTTTATTATCAGGATCGCTGGGATCGATATTACCGGGAACGGTCATTTCTGGATGAATATTTTTCCATACGGCGCGGGCTGACATTCGTACTGGGACAGCAGATTGCCAGACTTGGTTCCATTACAGCTGAATTTCGCTGGGATAATGTCAGCGTTCATACCACCGAACCTCAATTTCCCTATGCTGATCATTATAAGATACGATCAATTATTTTACGATCCAATGTGGACAAACGGGACCAGTTGCCGTTTCCGAACAAAGGTATCTACAACCGCTGGTTCTGGGAAACCGGCACAAAATGGATTCTCGGAGGCTCTGTTTCATTTATTCGGTTCCATATTGCCCTGGAAGGTTATTATCCTCTGGTGAGATCGCTCGTTTACCATGTGAAAGCCAGAGGCGGAAGCGGGGATCTCACCGTCCCGTTTTCTGAATTTTTCACCATGGGGGGGCAAAATAATTTTCCCGGACTGTATGAGCGTGAGCTGTTTGGACGTCGAATCCTGGCATTGAACAATGAAATACGTTACAGATTTCGCTGGCAAGTACCGGTAGATATGTATATGGGTGCCGCTTTCAACATCGGTGCTGTCTGGGAATCGACTGAAGCACCCATCCGTCAGTCAGATTTTCTGACAAGCTGGAATGCTTTTCTGGCAATAAATTCCATCTTTGGACCTATAAAACTCTCCTTCAGCAGGCTGGAGAATGTCCGAAACCTACTTTATTTTTCGGTGGGATACGATTTTTAATAAAGGCCAGGTTCCTGGTTCAGGGCAAAAATATAATTTAATTTTATTTATCCTGGATAATCCACCAGGAGACGAAGGCACAAAGATATTCAAATAAATGAGTTAAGAACAATTGACGATGGTAAATAGTGCTTTTTCTGTAATGTTTTTTACGTTCTTAATCCCTGATGCTTCGCACCTTTGTGCACTTGTGGTAAAATAAGTGAATTATACAGATTAAAAACGATAAAAAATAGCATTCTTGTCCAAAATAAGGGTTTTTCTATAACTGTTTTGGACGTCCATGAATTTCTTAATATGATTATTCCCTTAGCTCCTAAAATCTTTTTAAATATAGTTATTCAAAAAATATTTATAGAGGTAATATGTTTAGTGCTGTC
>JAFGSO010000316.1 GCA_016934605.1 Calditrichota bacterium
CTAAAACAGGAAGAAATTCTGCAGTTCCTGAAAAAGGTTAGTCTTTTTAAAAATATATCAGAAGCAGGTATCAGACCGGCACTGGATTTCATTGAAATTGGGAAATATCAAAAAGGTGAGAATATAATTCGGGAGGGTGAAAAGGGAGACTCGCTGTTTTTTCTGTTCGAGGGGCAGGTTTCGGTGAGCAAGAAAATGACTTTGTTAAGCAGTCGTATTGAGATGGGTCAGCTGGATAAGGCCCTGATAAAACTGAAAGATTCCGATCATGCATTTTTTGGAGAGATGGCTATCTGTGGGGAAGGAGAGGTTCGTTCAGCCACTGTAACGGCGGAAACGGACTGTATACTCGGTGAACTTTCTGCCGAAACGATTCATCGCATGACTGAAAAAAATTATGATTTCGGGTTGAATTTTTACCGGAATCTGTCCGGAATTCTGGCGGATCGGCTACGGAAAGCGAATCGGGATATACTGAAGCTGACTACGGCATTAACACTGGCCCTGGAGGAATAACATCCAAACAGTTTACAGCTGGAAATATTTTGTGTAGGAAGGACTATAACCTTCCGGATGATATTCTCCCCGTTGTTTATCCAGTAGGTATTTCCCCTCATATTCCCCGGTTGCAATTATCTTGAGCAGTTCAATAAAACGGTCGATTTCCTCAGGAGTATTATAAAAGCCAAAACTGACTCTTACTGCTCCGGGCAAGCGGGACCTGTCTCCCCGTAAAATCTGCTGTTTAATCTCGACGCCTTCTGCAGAATTGATACCGAGTAATTCTTTTATATATGGCTGAGCACAAAAACAACCATTTCTCACCCCGATTCCGCCTTCATAATTCAGGATAGCTGCAGTGAGAGCATGCGGTATGTCTTTGATATTAAAAGAAATCACCCCAAGCCGATTGTCGACTATGGCGGGATCTGAACTGCCATAAATTTCAATCCCCGGTATACCGGCCATGTTTTTTAAGATATAACCCGTCAGTTTTTTTTCATGCTCTACTATCCGCTCTATTCCTGTTTCCATTATGGTAAGAAGAGCTTTTGCAAAAGCGATTACACCGATAGTGTTTGGTGTTCCTGCCTCGTCTTTTTCCGGCGGTTCAGACCAGTGAGCATAATCGAGATCCACGATTTTAATGGTACCCCCTCCCACATCATCGGGATCGCCATCTTTAAAGAAATCTTTATCACCTATCAGGGCACCTGACCCGAAAGGAGCATAGATTTTGTGGGCAGAGATAACCAGGAAATCAATGTGTTCCGGATCATCGTCGGGCTTCATGTCTATCCGCCGGTGAGGTGCCAGTTGGGCGGCATCGACCAGTAATTTTGTTCCGTACTCGTGACATAATCCGGCAATTTTTGCAATGTCATTAACCCATCCGGTTACATTTGAGGCCCCTGTCAGCGCCACCAGCGCGGTTTTGCCATAATACTTTTTTAGCAGGTGAACCAGATCTTCTAAATCCAACTGGCCATCTTCCAGTATACCGATATGTTTCACCTGGCCGTTTGCGCGCCAGGGAAGATCGTTCGAATGGTGCTCCATTTTACTCACCAGCACAATCTGATCTTTTGCCAACCGCATCCGGCGAGCCAGTTTGTTTATTGCTTCGGTAGCATTCTTGCCAAAGATAATGGCGTGAGACGCCGGATCAATATTGACAAAGTCGGCCACTACCTCGCGTGCCTGGTCATATATCCGGGAACAAAGCTGCGACTTGAATCCGGTTCCGCGGTGTATGCTGCTGTACCATTCCATGGCTTCATTTACTTTATCCAGAACCGGTTTCAGAGCAGGAGTACTGGCTGCATTATCAAAGTTGATATACCGTTGAAAAGTACCATTTAAGAGCGGAACCTGCCGGTTATAACCGACTACCTCCTGCAGAAAAGTACTTTTCGATGAGATTTTCTGTGTCTTATTTACTGTTGCCATATTTCTTTCTAAGTTGATGGTAATAAATAAAATTTGAATATTGACCGAAAGCAGTTTATTTTCGCTATTTCAACTTTCACTTTCAAGCATTTTTAAAAGTTTTCCGGAGAAAAAGCCCGGAAATTCCACTGGGTGATTTTTTTAACCTGTTTAATTCACAAATTTTTTCACCAAGGCACGAAGACTCTAAAAATTAAGAGTGAAGAAGGTAAAAAATAAACCGGGAGGAGAAATATTTAAAACCACAAATTCTTTTAAATTCATTTATTTTTATACCTTTGTGCCTTCGCGTCTTAGTGGTTATGAATTTTCCAAGTTAAATATTATTTGCCCTCCGATTTAATAGAAAAGCAAACATGAAGGAAAACATCTCCTGATGACTTCATACGGGTGCATATCAAAATAACCACATTTTTGCCAACATTAAAAGAAGAATAGTCATAAAACTGATAAATGTGCTTTTTTCGGAGCGGAGAGCCATGAGATAATCAGGTTGGTGGCTATTCTTTCCGCGGAGCGGAGTCCTTCTGGGAAGAAATCTGGGGACACTTTCCTTATATCGAAGATATTCGGATCCAAAAATTTTTTCCAGTTCTTCTTCTTCCAGTTTAACAATCAGAATATATTGAAGGCTGAAAAATAACCAGACGGCCAGGATCAACCAGGGCAACCAGATATTGGCCATCAGTGCTGCTCCGGTATACATGATCATATTTCCGACATATAAGGGGTTCCGTACATGAGCAAATGGTCCACCGGTTACCAGCTGCGGCGCGCCCACATGACGGGTTCTGGTTGCTCCTCCGGCGTATGAAACTCCCCAGATCCGGATAAACTCACCCGTCATCATAATGATCAGACCGGCCAGAATTGACCAAACAGAAGGCTGTGCAAAGATAATGACTACCAGAATGATCGGAACGGGTGTGAAACCACGATATTTAAAAACGAATTGTCTAAGATCCACTATTAAAGTCCCAGTGTTTTTTAACGGTTTCGGCGTGCTCTTCAATTTTTTCCAAAATCTGTTTGGCCACTTTCAATGCCCGTACACCCTGTTCACCATCAACCGGCGGCCGGGTATTTTCTCTGATGGCGTTGATAAACAGACTCAGCTCGTAATGAAGCGGATTGATATCCTTTTTGTCATACCGGGTATAACGAATCTCTCTGGAATTACTTCCCTGCCCGATTGTTCCGAAGGATATGGCCAGGTTTTTTGCTGATGGGGCACTTGATGGATCAACAAGTTCATATACTTCACTGGTACCCTCCAGAAAGTCCACCGATATGTAAGCGTTTGGTTGAAAAAATCTCATTTTTCTCATCTTCCGGGCGGAGATCCGACTAGCCGTCACGTTAGCCACCGCACCGTTTTCAAAATTAATCCGGCAATTGGCAATATCTTCCTTCAAGGAGAGGATAGACACACCACTGGCATCAATTGATTGAACCGGGCTTCTGACGAAACTGAGAATCAAATCGATATCGTGAATCATTAAATCCAGCACCACCGCCACATCTGTCCCACGGGGATTGAAATTGGCCATCCGGTGAGATTCAATGAAAAGCGGATTGAGAGTGATGTCCTCCAGTGCCAGAATGGCCGGATTGAATCGTTCGATGTGACCGACCTGAATTTTCACCCCAGAAGCTTCGGCGGCTTCAACCAGTTTTTGTCCCTGTTCCACGGTTTCGGTCACCGGTTTTTCAATGAAAACGTGCTTTCCTGCTCGTACCGCCTCCTGAGCATAATCAAAATGTGTGGTGGTGGGTGTTACAATACTGACAGCATCAATTTGTTCAAGTAGCTCTGCATGATGAGAGAAAGATTTGATATTAAACTCTTTCTGCACAGCCGTTGACTTTAACGGATCGCTATCGAAAAAGCCGACCAGTTCCGCTCCCGGTATCAGCTTTAGCTGCTGGACATGCCACCGGCCCAGATGCCCCACTCCAATCACACCAATTTTGATTTTTTCCGAATTCATTTGGTTAAACTTTCTTCTTTTTCGATGAGTTTGTAGCTTTTCCGACCATCCACTGCTTCAAAAATGAAATTGATAGTCCGTTCCGGTAAAAAGTAGGTCCATTTCAAATAGGGTTGAACCGGTCTCAGGCTCTGATCTTCGATTTTATCCGGATGCCCGTAAAGCAGAAGGATTTTTCCGGGATCAGTTCTCCACCCATAATAACCGTTTCGCCTGCCAAAAACACGGTCTACACTGTCCACGCGGGAATAGTATTCATTCATGATTTCGTTAAAAGCGGTAGAAGTGTCCGGATCCTTCTGATGCCAGTACCCCTGAAATTTAGATAACCGCTCTTTTTTGTTGCCGGATTTAAGCTGTTTAAATTCTTCATTGCTCAGAACAGGTTCCAATGCTTCAATCGCATAGTCTATATTGCGAAGACTCCGGGGCTGTGAAAACCAGTTTATCCGGAAGATCTGTTTAATAACCAGACTGTCAAGTTCATCCTGATAAGTTAATCTGACAATATATTTGCCAGTTTTCCAACTTGCCAAAGGCGGATCAATTGTCCAGGAATAAATATTATTATTAGAAATAAGTCTGGTCTTCTCACGAAACAGTAACTGGCCGGAATTCTGGTCTGAAATCGAAATTCCTGCATTCAGGACTGAATCGGTTTTAAACCAGGCATAAGAGAAAATGTGAAGCTTTTTGTTGTATGGAACAGCTGAAGATTCAGCAATGGGTGCAAAAGGAAGAATCCATGGTGCGTGGGAATTTCCCCGCGAGGGATCCAGAAAAAGAAATCCCGGTGAAAAATGTTCCGGATTTTCGGGCAAATGCAATTTTTTATTATCCTGTAACTGTTGTCTCCCCTGTAAATCCTGGTATTTATAAGATATTTCGTAATGTCCGGGAGGTATGATCAGAGAGTCTACCGTGAAAAAAAACAGATCCCGGCGGTTAGTTTCCGAAAAACTTTCAAGAGCAAATTCATCGTTCCATACATGGGAAAATGTCTGATCGGATCTGCTATCTCTCAGCACAACTTCTATCTGGAAAATCGATCTGTATTCTGAGTTCTGCCTGGTAAACTGCATCAAGTCGTGCATCACGTCTGCCATGAGTAAAATTTTATAATTACCTGATGCCTCCGGAACCGGAAACGAGCGGAACACTACCGGCTTTCCGGAAAGAACTTCACCCCTGGTCGATTGCCGCTGTAAACCCGGTTGACTGAATATTATATCAGTGAAAATAAAAATTGAAATTAACAGCAGGATTTCACCTTTCATGGGCCCTGATATAAGAGGATATTTCTTCATAATTTTTCCTGTAAATTAAAAAAATATATATTCCGGTTAGTGACAAAGCAACATCTACCTGAAATCATGTCCGGTGGATATTCAGCCTTTTCTCTAAACCGGCTCGCCGGTTATAATTCCATTTGAATGTATTGGAAATAAGACAAGTTCCCGTTATCAATACGAAGCCACTTGATTATCCGGCCTGAAAACATTAAATTTAAATATGATTATTGCCTTAGCTCCTAAAATCTTTTTAAATATAGTTATTCAAAAAATATTTATAGAGGTAATATGTTTAGTGCTGTC
>JAFGSO010000317.1 GCA_016934605.1 Calditrichota bacterium
CGAAATCCGGAAATGTCTGGAAGAAGAATCTTCTGGGAAGATAACCGCAATGGCAACTGGGATATTTACATGTTGTACTATTTTTATTATTATGGTAGTCTGAAACATCTGGAATGGCCAATAACCCCCATAATGGAAAGAAATATGGCGGTAAAACCTGATCAATGTGATCCCCACATCTGGGGAGATAATCTGGTATTTGCTGATGATCGCAATGGCAACTGGGATATTTACCTGTATAAATTTCACAATGCGATATGGGGTAACCTGGCTTTGATATCAGGTGCGGCAGATGATGAGTTTGGACCTCGGGCATGTGGAGACCGGATTGTCTGGTACGACGATGAAGACCCAAATCCCTCTATTATTTCTGAATCTGATGTATTCATGTGGGAACGTCCTGCCGGTGCGGATCTATCCATATCTGGCTCCGATGATAAGGATCCCGTTATTCTGGGAGACTATATAACGTATACCATCAATGTCATGAATCAGGGACCCTGGGATGCAAGCGGGGTAATAGTCTATGATACTCTTTCTTCATCAGTGAATTTTATCTCCGCTGAGTGCAGCCGGGGCAGCATCAGCCAGCTGGGAAACTCGGTTACCTGGACAATTGGCGATCTGCCCGATGATAGCACTGCAGTTATCCGAATAATGGTCCAAACAACAACCGATGGTATTGTGAGAAACAGCGCGAATATTTCCGGCAATGAAATTGACAGAGTGGCTGACAATAATGCTGCAAGTGTAAGAACCACAGTAAAGCTGTTTGCTGATTTTTTCATTCATGCAGGCGCTAAACCGCGAGTCGCGACAGATTTATTTAGTAATGCCCATCTATGTTTCATTTCCGATCGCTATGGAGGGAATTTGTATTATGCCACAAATACTCCCGGATACTGGAAGGTTGAAACTCTGATTTCGAGCGGAGATATTCTGAATCCAGCGATTGTAGTGGATCATTCAGGTGATGTTCATATCTGTTATGCGCAGGGAGACGGATGGTCTAATAGCTTGAAATATATAAATAATGCAGGTGGTTCATGGTCCTCTCCGGAAACAATTGATGCCAATGCCGAGGAATGTAAATGGACTAATATTGATGTGGATAATTCCAATTTTATTCACATGAGCTACACTACCAGCCAGTGGTCCGGTGCGGATTTAAGATATGTAAATAACACTTCCGGTAGCTGGGTATCCACAACTGTATACGATAACGTTTATAATTCTGCCAGCATGGACATCGATAAAAACGGATATGCCCATTTTGTTCTGTATTCCTGGGCTATTGGCGGACCGGCCTATATTACCAACGCACCGGCTGGAAACTGGCAGATTCCCGAACTTATCGAATCCGGCTGGATAGGTGGTCAGATGGAAAGTCTGGTGATTGATGTTGCCATTAGCAGGACTTCAATCCCCCATGTCAGCTATGTCGGTCAGGTGAATGGAAATGGGGTAGAAGATTACAAATATGCTACCAAAGTGGGCGGAAACTGGCAATTACAGAAAATTGATGATGGTAAATTTGCCGGCGGCCATCATGCTATTACCGTTAATCCTTTCAATAACGTTCACATGAGCTATCATTATACTCTGCAAAACCAGATTCGATATTCGACCAACGAATCGGGCACTTTTCAAAATCATCTTATTGACGAAAGCGCCTGGGACTGGTGGTTCGAGAGTAACGATATTACATCTGATTCTTTAAACAGAACACATATATGTTATGTAAAAAATGAAAATGTTTATTATGCAACCAATGCATCCTATAGTTCACACTATGGAGGAGGAGATGCCGGGACAGGTGGGTATTACTTTGCCAATTCCACTCCCGCTGCGGGTGGTTCCGCCTCTCAACCGACTTATGAATGGATTGATCCGGTCGCATCGGGGCATACAGAAATTTTATCCTGGTCCGCTGGCAATGGGGACGATGGATATTTCGGTCCACAGGATATCGGATTTCATTTTAATTTCTATGACAGTCTTTACAGTCAGGTTTACATCAACACCAACGGGTACCTGTCATTCAAGGACGGATATGATCTCACTGCTGAGGACAGCTTTATTCCTCATTTCGACGAACCCAATAATATGTTG
The DNA here is from genome assembly GCA_016934605.1 of Calditrichota bacterium. Taxonomy (GTDB): domain Bacteria; phylum Calditrichota; class Calditrichia; order RBG-13-44-9; family RBG-13-44-9; genus RQOF01. The sequence continues at coordinate 2,113 of JAFGSO010000317.1, forward strand.
GCAGCCTGTGCCATGAATCTCGATGCAGAGAACAGTACCCACCCCGATGCCCATATCTATTATGGTGGGGACAATTCTCACTTTGTGGTTACTTACTGGCATACCTACGATCACGGTTCCTCTACGGATTACATCACTTTCCAGATTATACTTTATTCCAATGGAAATATAAAGTACCAGTATAATAATCTGGAGAGCACTGATCCGTTTCCTGATACAATTCACAATGATGCGCTGGTGGGGATCGAAAACTATTTCGGCTCGCAAGGCATTTCGTATCGTAATAATGGAGCAGGGGGACCGTTGTTTGGCTCACCCCTGGCATTAATGTTTGGCAAAAATAATTTGTATCTGCCCATTGAAGCGGGAAGATCGGATATTCCCCGGGAATATATCCTGTTTCAGAATTACCCCAATCCATTTAATCCTTCAACCACAATTCGTTATTCCCTTCCCCGGGTTCAGGATGTGGAAATTACCATATTTAATATTCTCGGACAGCAGGTTCGCTTTTTCAACCTTGACAACCAGCCGGCGGGTACATATCATATTGTCTGGGACGGCCGAAATGACCAGAATATTCCTGTTGCATCCGGAATGTATATATATCAAATAAAAGCAGGGGATTTCAGGAAAGCAAAGAAAATGGTCTTAATCCGATAAGGAAAACGTTTGTGATTATTGCAGGGTGATATCATTACGCTGTGGTATCTCCCTGCAAATCGGCAATAGCAAGAATTTTCTCTATTATTTTTATCTGACCCGCAATTTCCTTGCATTTTAATGTCCGGTGCTCGTATTTTTCAAATCATTAAAAGCAGGAATAATATAATAGCGTGGCCACATACCAAGAGCACATTCAGCGGGGTTTGCAGAAATCCAGAGATGCACTTCATGAGAATCCGTCAATTGATATCAGAGATTTGAAATTAATTGTATTCTCAGATCATCACCGTGGAAAAAATGACGGTGCTGATGACTTTCGTCCCTGTAAAGCTGCATATCATGCTGCCCTGGGATATTATCTTTCCGCCGGCTTTACGCTGGTGCTCCTGGGAGATGTAGAGGAGTTGTGGGAATGCCATGCGAAAGATGTAATCCGTACCTATCATGATACCTTGATCCTGGAGCAGAGATTTTCTCTGGAAAACCGTCTGATCCGTTTCTGGGGCAATCATGATGATGAATGGCAGTATCCTTCCCGGGTGAATAAATTTCTTAAGACTTACCTGTCCAATCCCCGGTCGGTTCCAGGTGTTCTTGAATCGCAACTGCTTTTCGTTAAATCGGGGGATAAAAAACTGGGAGAACTTTTTTTTGTTCACGGGCATCAGGGAACGCTGGAATCAGATCGATTCTCCTGGCTCAGCCGATTTGCGGTGCGTTACCTGTGGCGCCCCTTTCAGCGGATTACCAATATAAAATCCACCACCCCTGCCAGTGATTTTAACCTGAGATTGAAACTTGAACTGGCTATGCATGAGTGGGCTTCAAAACAACCCGGATTAATCCTTATTGCAGGTCATACCCATCATCCGGTTTTTTCATCGGTTTCTCATGAAGCGATGCTGAAAGCTGAAATTGCAGATCTAAAAAAAAGACTGGACAAAACCTCCTATAAAAAAGAGCAAGAAAAGCTTGCCGAACAGATAAATGAAAAAAATGCCAGGCTTAACTGGGTGCTGGCAAAATCGAATGGTGTGATGCTGGATATTCCCTCTGAACAAAAGCCGTGTTATTTTAACACCGGTTGCTGCTCCTTTTCGGATGGAGATATTACGGGTATTGAGATTGAAAATGGTTTAATCCGACTGGTTCGCTGGCCGGATGACGAGGGCAATGCCCGGAAAAAAATTCTGAGACAGGCATTGCTGGCAGAAGTCCTGGAAGATTGTCATTGAGCCTCACAATTATTCTATAGCTTTATACTCGTCCCATTTTTCATGTAAACTTCATGCTGTGTGAATTTATTTAAGTATTGAACCATTATTACAGGAAGGGAAATTTTATTTCATGAAATATTTTGTCAGAAAGCGTGATGACCGGTTTTATTTGGAATAAAAACAGGATGGAAGGATCCGGAATCAGGATTCCTGATTCCTGATTCCTGATTCCTGATTCCGTTAAATTTTCTATACTATTGGAAAGAAAAATTTTATTCTTCCGGATTTAAAATCAAGAGTGAAAAATGGCTTATCAACCAATCGAAGATTACGGGATTATTGGCGATCTGCATTCTGTAGCACTTGTTGGGAAAAACGGTTCCATCGATTTCATGTGTTTCCCCTATTTTGATTCTCCTTCTATTTTCGCAGCCCTGCTGGATGATGAAAAAGGAGGTCGTTTTTCAATTCATCCGGTAGGAAAAAATCCTAACAGGAAACAGATTTATCTTCCGGATTCAAACATATTGCTTACGCGTTTTCTGTTTAAAAACGGCCTGGCAGAAATTTCCGATTTCATGCCGGTCGGCGAGGGTGAACATGCACATGATCTGGTGCGTCGCGTGAAGTCTGTACGTGGAGATATTACCTTCCGGATGTTATGCCAACCTCGCTTTGATTATGCCAGAACCGGCCATAAAGTTGAAGCGAAGGATAAAGAAGTTCTCTTCATTCCTGAAAATGAAAATCTTGCTGCGTTACGTCTGAGATCATCTGTGCCCCTCAGTGTTGAAAACGGAGAGGTAACAGCTGAATTTAAATTATCTTCGGGAGAAATAGCATCATTTATTCTGGAACAGGCCATTGAGGGTGAACAGTCACCGTCCGATGCACCGGACTATGAAACCAGGTTTTTCAAAAGTACTTTGAATTTCTGGAGAAACTGGATCGGGCGATCGAAATATAATGGCCGCTGGGGTGATATGGTGAACCGTTCAGCGCTGATACTCAAATTATTGACATTCAAACCGACCGGCGCCCTGGTAGCTGCACCAACATTCGGTCTGCCCGAAGAAATTGGCGGAGAAAGAAACTGGGATTATCGGTTTACCTGGATCCGGGATGCCTCATTTACTCTTTATGCTCTCATCCGACTTGGATACACAGATGAGGCGGCAAAATTTATGAACTGGATAGAAGATCGTTGCAACGAGCTCGAGCCAGATGGTTCACTTCAGGTAATGTATGGCGTTGATGGCAGGCATGATCTCCCGGAAGAAACACTTTCTCACTTGGAAGGGTACCGAAAATCATCTCCGATACGGATCGGAAATGATGCCGCCAAGCAGCTGCAGCTGGACATATATGGTGAATTGATGGATTCGGTTTATCTGTATAATAAATACGGAGATCCCATTTCTTATGATTTATGGAAAAACCTGGTCCGCTTGCTGGACTGGGTGTGTAAAAACTGGAATCAGCCGGATGAGGGAATCTGGGAGGTCCGGGGAGGTAAGCATGAGTTTTTATATTCCCGCGCTATGTGCTGGGTTGCTCTGGATAGAGGTATTCGCCTGGCCAGAAAGCGTTCTTTTCCATCTCCTTTGAATCAATGGTTGGAGTGCCGGGACGCTATTTATAGAGATATCATGAAGAATTTCTGGAATGAGAAGAGACAGGCATTTATGCAACATAAAGGAGCAAATGCACTGGATGCTTCTAACCTGCTTCTTCCGCTGGTACGGTTTATCAGTCCGGTGGATCCACGCTGGCTTTCTACTTTAAAAGCGATTGAGGAAAACCTGATTTATGATTCGCTGGTCTATCGTTACCGGATCGGGCAACAGTCTATCGATGGCCTGCTGGGCGAGGAGGGGACATTCAACATGTGTACATTCTGGTATGTGGAATGCCTTTCTAGAGCCGGTGAATTACAGAAAGCACGATTCTATTTTGAAAAGATGCTGGGTTATGCCAACCATCTCGGTATTTATTCTGAGGAGCTCGGTCCATGCGCGGAGCATCTGGGTAATTTCCCCCAGGCTTTCACTCATCTCGCTCTTATCAGCGCCGCCTATGATATTAATCGTCGTCTTTCCGGCGATCGTTTCGGATAATGCGAGGGTTGTTCGATTAATTCGTATAAGAAAGTGGGTAAAGGGTAAAAGCAAAAGATTAATGGAATAGTATCGATTTGATTTGTCTCAGTAAATGATTTTCAGTCTCTTCCACCTGTCGCTGTGTTATTTTCTATCCATTATAAATTATCAACTGCCTTTCATGAAACTCATAAATGATTATATTTCACGGTATACGGTGTATCCAAAATTCCAATTCCCCG
>JAFGSO010000318.1 GCA_016934605.1 Calditrichota bacterium
CCCTTCTGCACCAGGTGGTTGCGCAGGTAGCGGCGCAGGGCGGCAAAGGCCAGGGGATCCCAGTTTTCACCGCCGGATGTTTCCAGCAGCATCTCTAGGTCGCCCTCGCGCAGGCCGTTTCGTGAAATGGCAATGTAGGTCAATACGGTGTTCACCATATCGGCGCCGAAACGGGCGGCCCGTTTAAAAACATACTGGTACATTTCGGCAATTTCAGTCGGCAGTTCTCCGGCGGTTAAGAGCAGCAGTTGCTGCAGTTTCTGTTCAGCCGTACCCTGCAGGCGCTGCATACGGCTGAAATCATCCTCATCCAGCAGTAAAAATTCATCCACCACCATGGTCAGCCACAGGGCATTACTGAAAGCGTACAAACCATCGGCCCGTTGTTTATCCAGCAGAAGGTGCAGCACTTCCGGATTCAATGTCTTATGGTAGCGTTTGCAAATCAGGTCAATAATTTTTCCGGCATCGTCGCGGTTCAGCGCTTTAATTTCTCTGACCTGTATACCTTTTCTTTGGGAAAGGTGGTCCGTTTCTTCCCCGGCGATGGCCGTAAAAATAAATTTGGCATTTTCCGGCAAAAGCTCCGGCAGCCAGTTCACATAACGGGCCTGGACGCTGCGTTCAAACTGGTTTAAGGCATCGACCAGCACCAGCACACGTTTCTGCGCTGCAGTCTGCGAGAGCAGTTCGGTAAACAGTTTGCGCAGATCATCAAAACTGTTTTTTTCGACCAATTCAGTAGAGACATCCCGTTGAAGGTATCCGGCCAGTTCCTCTATCCACAGGGTAAGCATGTTGGTCAGACTATTGGAACGCAGACTGATCCCGGCGGCGTGGGCTAATATCAGCACCTCTTCCTGCCGCAGTTCCTGGTAGAGTTTGGCAAACAGGGCGCTCTTGCCGCTGCCCGATTCTCCGGTGAGGCATATCCCGCTATGTTCATAACCGGCTACGCCCAGGACAAAGGTTTTTAATTCGTTAATCAGATCCTCTCGGCCGCTGAAACTGACCGTGCGGTCTTCGATGAAATCTTCCAGGTATACCCGTTCTTCCTCCTGCCAGGATTGCGGACGGGTCTCTTCGCGCTGCCGTGTTTCCTCATCGATCTGTTGCCACAGGCATTCCAGAATCTGCTGTTTGAATTCCTCCAGTCCGCTTACTTTATTACCATCCCACTCGGCGCGGTAACTGAAAATCCGCTCTTTACCCAGTACTTTCAAGATCTCATTTTTCAGGGATTTAAGCTTATTTTCAGCTTCACCGGCATCGAGGTGTGGATTATAGCGGTCGCTATAGAGGGGGCGTTTTTCTGCCGGCATCTTTTCATAAGGCAACGGCTCCCGGAAAAAGAAAAAGCTGCGCTTTAGCTGCTCTTTGCTGGCCAGAACGCCGTATTCAATTTCCAGGGCGGTAACGCTCTTGTCTTTGAGCGCCGATTGAAATCCTTTTTCCTGCTCGGCGGCCTGCATGCGTCCGGCCGGCGGTACCCAGCCGTAGCGGTCGCCAACGATGCCGATAAAAAATGGTTTGCAGCGGTCGATTTCATCCAGACAGACCTTAAGCACCAGCAGTTCTTTCTGTTCCTGTTCTTCGGCACTGCTGGTTTCCACCCCCCAGCGCAGGTCGATGGGTTCCAGACGGAGTCGTCTTTCTTTCAGTCTTTCTTCCAGTTCGGGGAAAACAAAATCGCGCAGGGCATCGCGCTCGGCCATCATATCGGTAAAGGTGCTGGAAATAAAAATGGGCTGGGTTTTCCAGATTAAGGACATTTTAGCATCCTTTTCAATCAATTTTTATCGTTGAGTTCAAAAGGTAAATCGTCATCGGCTCCCAGAGCAAAGGTATAATACAGCGGTAAAAAAACAAGCTGCTGCTCAGGCAGTTCCGCATACGGCGCGCAGGATAGTACAATTCCTGCAGGGTTTTTCCAATACTGGCTGCGGAAGAGGTGTAAACTCCTCAGCCGGCCGGCCGGCCCGCTTTTTACCTCAACCGGAATTGTACCTTCTTTTCTTGCCAAAAGATAATCTACCTCTGCCGAGCTGCTCTTGGCCTCCCGTGACCAGTAATAAAGTTCTGCCTCTCCGGCAGCCAGTAATTCCTGTCCGACATACTGCTCTGCCAGAGCTCCTTCATAAATGGAGAGGAGGTCTGTTTTGTTAAACTCGGCATCCAGAGGTAAATTGCATAATTGCTGCATCAAACCGCTATCAAGCATAATGGCTTTGAATCTTGTTTCCGAAGCCGAAGCCCCGAAAGGTATGACCGGAGGATTGACCGAACTGACTTTGCGAATGACCTGTGCCATAGCCAGCAGATGAAAGGCCTTTTTGATCGTGGGATTTGAAAATCCGTCGGCCAGCCGGGCATATTTGATCTGTCTCCCGACATTTCTGGCAACACTGGAAAAAACCATATTCAGGCACTGTTTATCGGACAATGGCGCATATTTTGAAAAATCCTGGCGAAACGTATTTACCAATTCTGCCTGGACCTCAAATGCATCACGAATTTTCCCTGTTTCGGCATATCTTTGCACACCTTCAGGCATACCCCCGACAAACATATAGCGGCGTAATTCTTCCAGCAATCCCTGATGAATGGTGTCAGATAGTTTATACGGCCGCTGAGTCATCAGCCCGGCAAATTTTTGCTTACCTGTGGCCTGTAAAAATTCTATAAAGCTCATGGGGGGCATATTCAAGGTTTGAACCCGACCGACCGGAAATGAAATATCACGCATGGCAAATTCCAGCAGTGATCCGGCGGCAATGACATGAAGTTCCGGGATTTCTTCGTAAAAATAGCGCAAAGCCGTGATGGCTCTTGGGCAACTCTGGATTTCATCAAAAAAAAGCAGGTCCTTCGACGGTTGAATTGAAGCATTTAACAGGAGCTCCAGGTCGGACAGGATGCGGGTAATATCAAGATTACGTTCAAAAATATTATGCCAGTCTGGATGTTTTTCCAGATCTACCACATGAACCGTTCCCTCAAAATATTGTTTTCCAAAATCGATCACACTCCAGGTTTTTCCCACCTGCCGGGCGCCCCTGAGTATCAAGGGTTTACGGTGCTTCTGATTTTTCCAGTTAATCAGTTTTTGGGTTATAAATCGGTCCACCTATACGTAGCCTTTAATTTTACAAGGTAAATTTACTAGATACCTTTTAAATATACAAGGACTATCAGGATAATGACGTATCCATCCAATCGATTTTAAATCATAAGTAAAAACGAAACTCAGAATGACGGAAAATTTGATTGATTGTCGTAGTTTAAACACTTCATTTTTAAAAGAATATTTTACTCCCCTTTTATTACCCCAGTCCCAACTGTTTGTCCACATTAATCTGATGCGCAGCTATTTAAAAAGTCTATATTTCATAATCGGTTTTCAGAGCATTCAGGCGGGTGAGAGCCTGCTCAGCCCAGGGAGCGGAATTATAATGTTCAGAGTAGAGAGCGGCAATGTCCGGCGGCATTTCCTCATAGGGTAAGGGTTCCCGGAAATAGAAGAAACTGCGCTGCTGCTGAGCCGGGCTGGCCAGCACTCCGAATTCAATTTCCAGGGCGGTAACACTTTTCCCTTTAACCTCAGTGGAAAAACCTTTTTCATCCACCGCCGATTGCATGCGCCGTTCCGGCGGAATCCAGCCATAGCGGTCTCCCAGCAGGGCAATCAGAAACGGCCGGCAGCGTTCAATTTCATTCAGGCATACTTTCAGCACTTCCAGTTCTTTCTCTTCCTGCCTGGCCAGGGTAACCGTTTCCACCCCCCAGCGCAGGTCCACCGCTTCCAGATGCACCTGCCGTTTGCGCAGGCGCTCGGCCAGTTCAGGAAAAACCACATCGCGCAGATAGTCCCGTTCGGCCATCATGTCGGTAAAGGTGCTGGAAATAAAAATCGGTTGAGTACGCCAGATGGTTGCGGTTGCCATGGTATTAGCTGTATTGTGTGAAGGTAGATCCTTTATTTAAAAATAATCTGTCCCCTGCTCTTCTTGTTGGGTGGATGTACCTCTGAAGGTGGTGTAGGCGAAAATATTAATAGTGTGGGAGTGCGGGAACATGTTTAATCACAATTATTCCGTTCTGTGATCTAATATAAAATCACAAATTTGAATAGATAAAGGAATTTTTGAGATTTTCCGTCAAAGAATTCATGTTGACTATCTAATCAATATATTCCCGGGCGGGAAGAACCGGGATACCATCAATTTCATCTTTCTGATCGAGTGTGATTAACAGACCCTCCGCTGCAGCTGTATTTTTGAGAGCTTCCTTCAGTCCCCTTATTTCCCGTTTCAGATTTTCCTCGGTCAACTGGTAACATACCTGAATCGCCCGGGTAATTTTATTTTTCTCTTTCACCAGGAAATCACATTCCGACTGATTCCGGTAATAAAATACTTCTCTACCTGATTTCCGGAGGTGTAAGAACACTAAATTCTCCAGGAATCTTCCCATATCCGGACTCAGTGAGGCAGTATTCGCCCGGGACAAACCAGAATCAACCGAATACACTTTTCGGGAAAATGCCCGCTGCGTGGCATATGAGTATGAAAATCTGGGAACGGTAAAAAGCAGGTAGCTGTCTTCCAGATAGGACAGGTAAGAAATGACCGTATTGGTGGAGCCCAATCCAAATTGATTTTTCAGCCGGTTATAGGAAAATTCCTTTCCCATATTCGTGATGAGAAAAATGGCCAGTTCAGTAAAAACTTTCTGATCCCTTATCTGGTAACGGGTAATAATATCACGGGCAATGATATCCTGGAACAGCTGATGTAAAATCTGGTCATTCCGGTATTTTAAATATTCCGGGAAACCTCCGGTTTCCAGGTATTCCTTGAATGAATTCAGTGAGCGTTTGTGCCGAGTGTAATCGAGCATTTCCTTGTAGGAGAAAGGAAACAGTTCGAATGTTAGATGACGTCCGGTCAGACGGTCACCCAATTCACGGCTCAGTAGAGAGGCGTTGGACCCGGTGATAAAGATTCTTTTTCCGGCATCATGCAGTCTTCTGACAAAACGTTCCCACTGGGGTACATTTTGAATCTCATCAAAAAAATAGTTGGGACATTCTCCACATTCTTCCTCAAAAACCTGATTGAGTTTCTCGAAATCGGTCACTTCAAAACGGATGGTTCGTGGATCTTCAAAATTAAAATAATAGAAACATTCTCTTTTATCCATTATCTGGCGAAGAAGGGTGCTTTTACCGCAGCGCCGAACACCGCTGATAATGGTGATCAAAGGATTATGTAAATCGATTTGATCCAGTTTTTCCCGGGGTGTACCCAAGGTCAAAAATTCCAGTTCATGTCGTTGAAGCCGGACAATCTCGCGCAGAGTTTCTTTTAATATCATTATTAGAAGGCCTCAATCTTGATTATAGTATCGACGATATTTAATCATTATTATCGAACATTAATGTTCATTTATAATGAACAAATATAACTAAAAAATTTTAAATCTGCAACAAATAATGTTCTGATGGTAATAAATATATTCTATTGTCAGAAAAGAACGGCTTTGAGTGACTATAGGCCTGGAAAAGTAGACATATCTAAATTAACAATCGTCTCTGATTGACGACAATTAAATTTCCCGCTTCTATTGCTTCATTCAAGAATGTTCCCGTTATTTGATTAAAAGAAGTTGATTTTTTTATTTATTTTGTTCACATGGTAAACAATTAAAATCTATTGCAGTATGTTTTTACTGTTAAATGGTCAAAATACTTGCACCAGATAGACATTTATTTCTCCTTTCATCTCAGGAATCTCATAAGTACTGTATTGCATATCGCATCTATCAGGAAGTAAATTCTGCAGGCGGTTGATGGTTTCCTCAAGATCGCCTAAACGTAAAACTCCGATGTCCCCTTCTATAACCATAGAAACGTTCTTCGCTTCCGCTGATAAATTTAATGTGGCCTGATTAAATGCATCCAGCAAGGCATTTTTGCCCTCCCCACTCCCGGAATTCATTTTCATTAGAGGTACTGGGAGAGATGGTATTTTATCTTCCAAACCGTAAAAGTCTAATTCTCTGGGAAAATCCCCCCATATATGTTGATCTTCACGGCAATAGAAAAAACGATCTTTATCCCACATTAAATTTTTACAATCCTGACATTTAAAAGGTAATCGGAAACTTTTTGAATCGATTTTCATTTCCACCAAAGACAATTTTTTCGTTTCTACCCTGCAGGGGCCGTGATCTAGTTGATTGTATCTCCCGGCGATTCTCGAACACTCTCCCTCAAACAGATTAGGACAGAGAACACATTTTTTCGGGACGGCGCCACTGGATCCCAGATGGCTAAGAGGCATGGGTTGATAGCTGCCATTAATGGGGCAGGGAGGAAGATATCTTATGCTCAGGCAACCATTATCTAAAGCATTTGAGCAATCCTGCTCAAGATCCCTTTCTAATCCGGCATCACATTTTATTCGAACGAATTCCGGATCACATAAGGTATACGTTACTTCATTCCACAATTGGGCTTTTATTTGCTGCCAGGGCTGTTCCACCAGTTTTCTTATATTTGGTGATTGATTGGTTAGCTCATCCAGGTATAGAGGTAGTTGAGAAAAATATTCAGCTAATGTTTTGTGGTATTTAGTAGTTAACGAAATCATTTTTTATACTATTATTTATGGATTATATATTTTCAATAATTATATCTATTATCCACAATGAATGGATTGAATTTTAAAGGTCTATTGCATTTAGGACATTCTGATAACAATCCAGGGTCTTCCCAAGCTTCTTTGGGAAGCTCCAAGCAAGGTGACTGCGCAGGCTTTAATCCGGCATTCTGGGTTATGCATAGAATAACATCTAATATTTCTTTCTGAGCACTGAACCTTTGTCCGCACCATGGGCATTTCACAGTAACCTTTTCATCCCAGATACCTTTAAACCTGCCTCTACCAAAAAGCCATAAACGAATTGGCGTTACTATGGGGGGGGCTAATCGAAGATTAATAGCATTCAAAACAATAGCGTCCCCATTTCTTAGACCTACCACTAAGCGAGAATCTGGCCTGAGATGTGATACCCTGAAGATTTGTCGCCAACCGGAATGATAAACAGTTATACACTGATTGTTCTCTATATTCCAAATTTTAAGATTTTTGTCATCCCATGTAACTATCTTCTTACCGTCCGGAGTAATGTTTAAGCCAAATAGCCAGGCATCTGTAGTAATCTTCGTAAGAACTTCTCTGCATCTTAAATCCCAAACCTTTAGATAACCTTTTCCTGCTGAAACCAAAGTTTTGCCGTCCGGATTCATAGCAAATTTTGTATTCCCAGACATGCTTTCATTAAATTTCCTGAGAAACTGGCCGGTTTCTACATTCCAATATATAAGCTTATCAGAATCACAGACTGTAATTACAGTCTTACCGTCTGGAGTTGTTACTATTTTACCAATCTCAGAAAAATAACCTTTAAGCCTCGTTAGGCGATTAATTGTGTTTAAATCCCATACCCATAAAGACTCATGATCTACTGATACAATGACTTTTCTACCGTCTGGTGTAATTGAAGTATTCCAAACACGTTGGTTATTATGCTTAATTGTTTTAAAAGGCTGCCCATCGTCCAAATTCCAAATCCTAATTCCTACATAATCAACAGGCAGAAGCAATAGTCTCTCATCGGGAGTAATTTCAAACCTATGGAGAAATTCAGCACCTTGGAGGCAATAACAGGATTCTCCTTTAAGCGGGTCCAATACCTCAATCCAACATGAGGTGTCTTCACTACTAGCTGAACCCACAATTAATCTATTATCTGATAAAATATGACACCCAGTTACACCGCGATGAAGGCAGCGCAAAGTATTAATACACTCACAAGTTTCCATACTCATCAGCTTTATTGTGCCATCCACATTTGCGGATATCGCAAACTGTACATTTGGAGCTACATCAACAAATGTGGCCCTGTTCTCTTCAGGAACGAACTTGAAGCGTTTTGAAGGGTCAAGCACCATAGTTTTCTTCTTCAAGGCCCCACTTTCATCTTGAGATGTCTCGATACATCTCCCTTTCTCAATATCCCAAATTCTCAATGTATGCTCATCACCACCTGCAGACACAACACGCTTCCCATCGGGAGTTATATTCACACTATAGATGTGTGGCGCATGTCCAATTAGCAATCGAAGACATTCACCAGATTTTAGATCCCAAACACAGACATTTCCATCATCACCTGCAGAGACAGCGATCCGACCATCTGGTGTTGCATCCAAACTGCGTATCCAACTTTTGCAATTAATCGTCACTCTACATTTAAAGCTATTCAAACTCCATAATTTTATGGTGCCATCTGCACCACCAGTAAGAAAATATCCTCTTATTGGAAATATAACAATACATACAACGCTCGTTTCACAGCATTCTTTTGTTTGGGTACATTTGCCAGTTTCCAGATTCCATACTTCTACTATTCCTTTTTTATAATTATTTCCACCGCGTCCATGACCTCCGAGAATACAATATTTCCCATTTGGGTTAATTGAAATACTGTTGATATAAATTTGGCTTTGAAAAGATTTGAGGCATTCATCTTTTCCAATGTCCCATACGTATGTTAAATCTTCTTTATCCGCAAATACTATAATGTTGCCGTTGGGTGTGGCGGTAATATTTTCGATCGGTTCTTTAACTATAATTGTCTTCTCTAATTTACTATCCTCTAAATTCCATATTTTAACTGTATTATCTTGATGATCTTTTATATACCGGTTACTGGTATAACTTGCTATAATACGATTACCCGAAGCACTATTTATAGCACGTTCAATACGATTTTCATAGGCTTTATAAGCCGTGATCCATTGATTTGTCTCAATATCAAGAACTCCAAAAACTCCAGAGTCAGCGAAAAAAGCCCTTTTACATTCTAAATCTACACCTATTAATCTACTGTCTAATTTTATTGTTCGTAATAAAGCCGGATGCTGATTATAGATAGGTCTTTGAGACGGATGATTCAGCATCAAAGTTTCAGTTCTTTGCTTTAATAATTTTTCTGCTTTATTGACCAAAGGACCTTCATTTTCAAAATTCCATGCATGCTGGATATAAAAGCCTTTAATGTGGGAATTTTCTGTTAAGACTTGTATCTCTGAATTAACGAAATTGAAAAAAGGTCGGATTCTTACCAAGTGAGTGGTACCATTCATATTTTGTTTTAAATTATCTTCAAACTCCTCGTCTGTCCATGGTTGGATTGATTGTATAATATCGAGAGAAGAAATCTCCCCATTAGAGAAGGCTATAAGATCATCCCTATATTTTCTAATCTTCTGCTCATCTTCTATACTTTTCTGTGCTTCCTCTCTAGCCTCAGGGAAAGAATACATGGCAAGGTAATAGTCCCTAATAAGATAATATCCGATTCCTGCAGCACATTTAGCCTGTATAAAATTCAGATCACATAAAGTCTCTGTAACCTCATCCCACATCTCAGAATTGGTTTGTTGCCAGGGTTGCTCCGCACATTTGCGGATATTGGGTTTTTTCTGTTTGTCACCATCAAAAAAATTGGGCGTAACAGCAAAATATTCGGCAAGGTTTTTGTTGTATTTATTTTTCATTATAATTATTAAATTTTACTTTCATCTTTATCAAGGTCATATCTTTTTCGCAGCACCTCAATAAATTGCCGGTGAAAAAAGGTGATAATGGGAACCCCATCGGCATCCCGTTCAGTCAGGTACGGCTCAAGATCCAGGTATAGCCGTGACCAGACCACGATGGGGATTTTGGTCACCCCTTTAAGTTCTGATCGGTGTTCCGGATGCGTTCTCTTCAGAAAAAGTTTCCAGTGCTCTTTATCAAAAACCAGGATCTCCAAAATCTCATTTTCCGCCAGACCCTGATACCTGCCGCTGAGCAGATAACAGATCACATATTCCACAAATTCCCGCCCATGTTCTTCTTCCAGGCTGTCCATGAAATCGTTAATGATGCCTTTGACATCATCATGTAGCCTATATTCCGTGTCATACGAATGCCAGTATTTTGTCCGTTCAAAAGCCAGTTTAAGATAAATTGGCAAACCAGTCCGGGAAAATTTTTGCAGAACTTCCTGATACTGACTGCCGGTCAGCTTTCTGTGGATAGATTGGAACCATTGGTCCAGTATCTGCTGTGCTTCCGGCTCGGCAAGAAGAGGTAATTTTTCAAGGATCGTTCCGGATAAATTTGCCTGCAGATCTAGCAATGATGATACTATCAATTTTGAATGTTCAGGTAATTCCCGGGGCAGCCAGTATAATGCCCTGGCATTATCGGCTTCCGATAATTGATCCAGAGCATCCAGAAAAAGGACAATGGGCTTCTGTTCAGTGGCCAGAGCCAGACATTTTTTAAAGATCTCTGTCATGCCGGTCATTTCGTAAAGGGATTTCTCTCTCCCCTCTTCGGCAAGTGATTCCAAAGTCCTATTGAATGCCCGGGCAATCTCTAAGCAAACACTCTGAAGAAGTGAAACAATATGAGATGAACTCGAGGTGGTACCAATAAATCGGTAAACAACGAATGTATTACTTTTTTCCTTTAAATGGTTTTCAATCGCCCTGGCCATCACACTGGATTTACCGGATCCGGCTTCACCGACGATGGACAACGGTCTATTTTCTGAATCATTATCCAAATAAGAACTTATCTTATTCAGAGTCTCCCGCCTCCCCTGGAAATGTTCGGTGAGTTTTTCCCGGAACTCACCATGCAATTTCACTTCACGGTCTATTTCATCCGGGCTGATAATCGCTTCAATTTGCCGTTTGATGATTTCTTCCAGAAAATTGTATACTTTTGATTCAAATGCTTTTGCATCTTCCAGCTCTATTTGTCCATCTTTCCAATTTGCAGAATAAGTCATACAGCTATTACCCAGTTTCTTTTTTAATTCTGCCTTTAAATCAAGCAGTTGCTCTTTACTATAAGTATCCGGTTCTCCATCAATCAGATCGATAAATCCTTCCGCCCATTTGTCCCGGGGTTGTCCGGCGGTATTCCGGATCATCGCTAAAACATGTTCTTCCGGCTTTTCAGTACCCTCCGGGGGATGTAGCGCACCCCTCATGATTTCCTGATGGGTGGCAGAGCTACGGTATTTCACTTGTTTCTGATCGGATAAATTGAGGCTGGAAACCGCGTTCCGTAATATGGTGCGGATACTTTTCTCAACCTTTTCCCAATCGCTGTAAGCTGCATATTTTTCGCCCCTCGGCTGAAGAACATACTCAGCAGGTATGGCATTTTCATCCAAGCGATACCATTCTCCGATCAATTTCTTTTCTTCCTGTTTAATCTTTGACTGGATTTCTTTCATTTCTTCTGCAGGAATTTTCGTGGGCAGAGGCTGCCAGCCATATCTGTCCCCCAGTAAAACGATAAAATTTGGCTTAGGAGTAATTCTCTGACAACGGGCAATTTCATTCAGACAAATATCCAGGGTTTTCTGATTGAGTTGAGACTCTTCACTCACTCCCCATCTCAGATCTACCGCCTGGAATTTGGCACCGTTCTGTTCGCAAAATTTTTCCAGTCTGGGGAAAACATTTCTTTGCAGCAGCCGGCGCTCTGCTTTCATATCGGTAAAAGTAGAACTGACAAAGACCCGGAATATTTTGGTTTGCTGGGGCATGGTAATAGATCCTGCAATTTGTCAACATTACAAATGAATTATAAATGAAAGATAATTTATGAAATTAAATTGAGATGCAGGGATGTTGAAGATTGGTTCAGTTTTAGAGTGTTCTTTAGATGCGGTTCTACCAGGGTCCATGATCAGAGAGTCAAAATCAGATTTTTATATTTGATTGCGGCGATGTTTTTCTCAGGATTAATTGAGTTTCTGCATATATATAAATTATTATCGAATTTCCGAGAATGATTCCCTGATAGTTCTGAATCAAAATAACAGGAAAATCAGTTTTTATCAAGATTAAAATCGATATGAAACGATTTCGGACAAATTAATTATTTTTTTTCTCCCAGCAGCTTTAAACAAGGCACTTGACCTTCAGTCTGAAAAAGAATAGTTTTATTCTTCTCAGTTCGTAACTTATTTCAGAAGGTGATCGGTAACAGAATTCATAAAGTAATTCTGTTAATTAAAGGGCGACATACAGTCTCTACAGAATCAGTAAATTAGACTTTTCAATCAATATTACCTGGAGGAGGATACATTATGTATGTTATTTACGAAGACGATTATGAACAGACCGCATTTCCAAGCATGGATTCAGATGGCCGCATTGAGGTCATTTGGGACCACCCCGACTTTCGAAATATCTGGTCGGCACGCTGGGCTCATTGGCCCTACGATACCGAATGGCAAATTCATTCTCGCTTTGACGAAAATACCAACTTCTGCACCTGGAATGCCTATGCAATTTTGCTTTTGCATTTCGGTCTTCATAAGATTCGCGACCAGTTGAATCCTCAAAAAATTATTTATTTCTCTCCGGAATCCCTTCGGAAACTGAAAAAATGAATGATATGTAGGGCATAGTATCCAAAAGGAATTAGAATTTGAAATTTGTGAATAAAACCAGGTTGTACAGCACTTAGTTGATAAAAACAGTAAAAACTTTTTACAATGAAATATTGATTGTTTTAGTAATAAATCGTTAGATTAATGATCATTCCAACGTAATAGGGGATAATCTGAATACACACAAATTTTGACACCTAATAACGTAAATTAAAAAAAAAGTAAGATATATTAGAATTTTGAGGAAGTCACAAATCTTGAGGTAATTCCCATTTTTAAAAATCGTATCCTTGTTTATTTCATACAAGGATCTTAAAAATTTCATTGTAAATTTAAAACTTGTTTGGATACACCAATGATCGATTTATCACTTAAAATTACACCCGGATTAATACACATAATGGCCTCAGATGTAGTCAGGATATTCAATCCGATTAATATTACCGTGAAATGGATTACAAGGTTGACGCAGCTGGGAGGAATATATTTAATCTTAAGAGTTTGGTTTTACTCGGGTTGGAAGGAAAATCATTTTTTATTGTCTGTAATTTTCATTTTTCTGCTCGTTGTTTTCTATGTAACCTCTTCCCTGAAATATATTTCTGTATTTTATGATGAAAGTTTTAATTTTAGTTATAATTCCGAAGACCTTCATAATATAGCAGTAAGATTTTTTCTGATATGGATATTATCAGCTATAGTAATTTTTGATTATTTACAATTTGGGAAAGCAATAGTTATTACAATAGCATTAGGTATTCTTGCATTATTCATTGCACCAAGATTGAAAATATGTTTGGGTTGTTTTAAAAAAATTCTTATTGATTTTTACTCTTCCATGCCTCGACAACCTCATCCAGAATGTCCACATTGTAATGGGAGTGGTCAAGTAAAGACAGGACTTGGTCAAGAAATAAGTTGCAGGTGTACTTCAATTTTATGCAGAAAATGTAGGGCTGAACTTTTAGATGGAAATTGGATTTGAACTAACCACAAAATTAAAGCAAACTTTCGGAATCATAACATGTTAAGGGAACAATAAACATTTACATTTTATAAATCCACACTTTCAGGTAAAAATACTATCACTCGAAAATCAATAATCAATACTGCTGAATCATCGGTCTCTCAATTTCGGTTTTTTTATTTGTTTCGATGATTTCTGTCCGCTGAGATTCGGTTAACTTATGTAAGGGCGGAAATCGTGTGTCGTAGATTCCTAATTCAGTCATAACTTTCGCAGCCATTTCTAAATCCATTTTGTACCCGGTTTTTTTCAATTTTTTAAAATTAATTTTCATTATGTCTGATTCGAATAGCGGATGTACTTCGGTTAACAGACAGGCTTTTTTCCAGCTCCAGTTCAGGTGGATGCCGATCAGACAATTCACAAAACGGATACCAATACTGGAAGAATTATTTTTCTTGAATAATTCCAGAAAATAAAACTTACCGCTTTTTTGCACAATCAATATCATTCCATGATGATCCGAAGCTCTGAGTCTAAAAACTATATCTATTCCTTCATCGCCGAGAATACCACCAATATATCCATCAATTTTTGATGGGGACCATTGACGATGTGAAGGACGATGATTTGTCAGATATGATTCAATATAATCCAGGGAGAATGGTGTTTCTCCTTTGCTGAACTCTTTTAAGGTTGCATACCTGTAAATCCCGGAAAAACGCCCGAATGACTCGCTGTAACGTATGTATTTTTTATAATACCAGCCACAAAGCAAACATTCATGTAACCTGTCCGTATTGGTATCATGATAAAATGAAAAATCCTTGCTTCTCATGGGGGAACCACACCAGGGACATGTTACCGGAAAACTGAGAAAGTCATACATTTCAGAACGCCAGATAAAGATGCTGTCTTTCATATGAACCTCGTTTAATCTGAAATACCGATTTCATTCCAATTAGACAAAAGAGCAGATGGATGAAATTAATCCCGGCACCTTGTTTTAAACATATCACCACCTTACTCACATTATTATCGGACTATTTGATATATTTTTAATGGTGAAAAACGCCATTATTCATTTACCAATTAGCTCAGATACCTTTTTTGAGCAAAATATTCAGCACCAGTCATTTATTCACTCTAATGCTTTTGAATGCTTAACCCGGATCTTCACTGAGATGGGATGTAACATGTACGTCATACTCTTTCCGGGAATGGATCGATCATAAAAAAAGATATTAACCTAGTTAATTCACAAACTTTGTCATCATTAGACAATACAATAGTCTTTATCTCTGTGCCCTTTGCGCCCTCTGTGGCTATTTCATATGCCACGGAGCACACAGAGGGCGCTGAGAAAGACCCACAATGACGAAAACGGTAAAAAATGAGGCAGGCATTAAAAATCTTGAGTCTTAAGAATGAGAGGAGATAAAACAAATCATGAGTTGATTCAGTCACCAAACGTTAACCTGAACAGGCAATACCATAGACTTTATCTCTGTGCCCTTTGCGCCCTCTGTGGCTATTTCATATGCCACGGAGCACACGGAGGGCACTGAGAAAGATTCACAATGACGAAAACGGTAAAAAATGAGGCAGGCATTAAAAATCTTGAGTTTTAAGAATGAGAGGAGATAAAACAAATCATGAGTTGATTCAGTCACCAAACGTTAAACTGAACAGGCAATACCATAGTCTTTATCTCTGTGGCCTTTACGCCCTCTGTGGCCATTTCATTTGCCACGGAGCACACAGAGAACACTGAGAATGATTCACTTTAAAAAAATGAAGTGGACATTCCCGACTCCATGTCAACCTCCGGTTGACCTGTCGGGACTAAATCATCACTGATTTAGACAGAAGCATGCGGCCAGATTTAAATTAATAACATATCTGATTTTGTACCCTGTTATCATGGAGTTCGTGAATTATTCAGGTTAAAAAACCAGAAAAATATTTTAAGGTGAGATATTGATTTTGTATTTTAGTAATGTTTATGATTCGTTTTGGAAAACTTTTATGAATAATAAAATTAGTAAACTAAAGCTATCGGCTTTTCAGTTAGCCGGTCATGCCGTCATGGCCTATCTGCACAAGGTTAAAATCAAGTTGATTTCCATCGGAAATGAAGAGGAATTTGGAGGTATCTTTGAATGGGAAGATCTGTTCGGTAGAGAATCCTATCCCCTGGAAACCATGTTTGATGATTTAGTAAAATTCGAAAAAAGTGTCATGATTGTCCTGGCGGGTCCAATTGCTGCATCTCTGGTTAAATATGGAAAAATAATCTGGACGGGAGAAGAAGATGCTTATGACCACGCCATGGAAATATTAA
>JAFGSO010000319.1 GCA_016934605.1 Calditrichota bacterium
CTCTGAATCGTCAGGTAGTCTGCTGCGCAAGGAATTCCAACTACCGGAGAACAGCTTTATTTTTCTGATGCCGGCCAGATTTGATTTTGTAAAGGGCCACGACATTCTCTTAAAGGCGATTTCCCGGCTAAAAGAGAAACCGGAAATTCAACAGGCCTTATTTATACTGGCCGGTGAAGGTCCGGAAAAGGGAAAAATCAGAAAACTGGCTTCGGAACTGGAGGTGGATCACCTCATCCAATTTCTGCCACATATTAGTCCTGTCAAAAATCTCCTGGTCGCGGGCGACGCACTGCTCATCCCTTCACGCTGGGAAGCTTTTCCACTGATTATTCCTGAAGCAGGATTCTGCAAGATTCCGGTAATTGCATCCCATACATACGGGATCCGGCGTTTAATACGGCATGAAGAAAACGGGCTCCTGTTCGAAAATGAAAATTATCGGCAGCTGGCAGCAATCATATCAGAGATCCTCCTGGGGGAGCATAACCTTCAGCAGCTTGCTCAGAAACTGTACCAGGAGTCCCGCCAGAAATTCACACTCCATAAGAGTATGAGTGAGCTTCGAAAAACCTATTTCAGACTGACGGACGGGGAAAACTGAAAAAAAATCGAGTGAGGAAACAGGGTAGGTCGTTGTTCATCTAGCGAATTAGATGGCTCAGATCGTAACCTTTTTCCAGCAGATTATCAAGATTCTGCCGGATAAATTTCATAACAAGTTCAGATGAAACGATAAAAGTGATTCCATAATTTATGTTGCGGTTCAGACGCACATATATCTCATCTTCATAAGGAATTCTCGGATCGTAACCGATCCGGTTGATATCATCCGGCGGCGCCATCGTATAATCAAAATCTGCCGCTGCGGAACTGGCCAGCCCGACCAACTCAAAATTTGGCACTCCATCCCGGATAGCCAGAACGATTCCTCCGCTGAATCCGCGGTTAAACAGCGCATCCACCAGGAACGAACCGTTCCCGTCGCGGTCAGGCTGACTGACAATCCCCCGGGTGACCATCTGATATCCTTTGGGATATCCCAGCAGATAGACAAACGAACCCCATTCCAGGTTTTCACCCTTCCCGATAGGATAATCAAATACCGGTATCGGATATCTGACATTTATCTCGGAAAAACGTTTTCCCAGAAGTGCAATATCGTTATGTGAATCAACTGCCAGAATTTCCAGTTCACCTTTTTCCGGAAAATCCGCAATAAAATTATTCTGCTTTTCCTTGAAGGCTACACTTTGCAGAAAAGGCAGATTTTCCCGGCTCTCATTTGTATAAAAGGTATAAACAGTATCTTCAAAATCAATGATATGAGCACAGGAAAGCAAGGTAATATACCTGCCGGAATAACTTATTACCGTGGCCGTCCCTATCACCGAATTGTTATAGAAAATTTCTTTGACAGCCTTTTTTTTAAATTTTTTGTCTTGGATATCTTCTACCATCACCTGATTTTCTGAAGGAAATATGTAACTGCGATAATATGCAATTGAGGATAGTTTTCGAACCGTTTTGGATATCTGATTCAGTTCTGCCGAGCAGCTTTTATATGGGAATTCCGTATCATATTTTCCGTCATTCAGAGTCGGATAGGCAACCTCATAGATCTGCCTTGAACACCCCCAAAAAAGAGTAAAAATTATGACACTTATTAAGAATTTTTTCATGCCAGGGATCCGGTTTTCATCCAGTTAAAATTAGAAAATAAAAGCATTTTATACAAGCTTTACTTTTGTACCTCTCGTCGGATAAATTGAATTTTACGCCGTGCTAATTTAGATACGAAAACAATTTACCATAGATTCGCTTCATCTTTTTCCGGAGGATATAAAAATATTATTCGGATGTGGCGTTGAATTCTAGGAGTTGAAACGAAGAATAAAATCTTTACATTCATCAGAAAGACGAAAAAAAATATGATTATTGGAAAAAAGGATATTCATCCTAAATTAATATCTCTGATTTAAGGTGAATAAAATACTGATTTTTTAAGCTGGCAAATCTGGATGGTTTGTTTCGTATCAGGAAGAGGACACGAATATGAATCTTGATGGTTTCTTTTACCCGGAATCGATAGCCATAATAGGTGCTTCCCGGAAAGAGGGAAGCCTGGGAAGGGTTTTTCTCGATAAATTGGTTCAGTACGGTTATACCGGAAAGATCCTGCCGGTAAATCCAAAAACCGACGAAATCGATGGAATCCCCTGTTACCCATCAGTTGACGACCTTCCCATCACTCCCAGTGTGGCAGTGATTCTGGTACGGAAGGACCTCGCCATTGAAGCCGTGGACATCTGCGGAAAAAAAGGAATCCGCAATATTGTGGTGATCACAGCGGGATTCAGGGAAGTTGGTGGTGAAGGTGTCAAAAGGGAGAAAGATCTAATGAAGGTGGTGCGAAAACACCGGCTTCAACTGATCGGACCGAATTGTATGGGAATTATTAATACCGATCCGAAAGTCAGCATGAATGCCAGCTTTTCTCCCACTGACCCGTTCTGCGGTAATGTCGCTTTTCTCTCGCAATCGGGTGCCCTGGGTGTTGCCGTCCTGGAACTGAGTACTTCACTTCGTCTGGGTTTTTCAATCTTTATCAGTGAGGGAAATAAGGCCCATCTGCAGGACCACCATTTTCTGGAATACCTTGCTTCGCACGATAACACCGAAGTAGTGACACTCTACCTGGAGAGCATTGAGAATGTTCCCGAATTCCGCAGGGTGACCACAGAACTCAGCCGCCGAAAACCGGTAATTGTCTTAAAGGCCGGCAGCAGCGAACGGGGGGCCAAAGCGGCTTCTTCACATACCGGAGCACTGGCAAGCCCGGACCGGGCGGCCGATGCCCTGTTTAAACAGAGCGGAATTATTCGTGCACAAACTGTGGAAGAGATGTTTCATTATGCACTGGCTTTCTCCAATCAGCCAGTTCCCCGCGGTAAACGGGTGGCCATTATAACCAATGCCGGCGGACCGGCCATTCTGGCAACCGATGCCGTTGAGAAATACGGACTGGAAATGGCCGTTTTATCTGATAAAACAAAATCTGAGCTGAAGCAATTTCTGCCGGAGGAATCTTCTGTCAATAATCCAGTAGACATGATCGCCAGTGCCAATGAAGAAACCTATCGCCAAACTCTGTCCGCTATTCTCAATGAAAAATCGGTGGATGCATTATTTGTTATTATCGTAAGACCGCCGGTTAACACCACACCCGGCATGATTGCTGAAAAATTCAGGGATGTTCTTTCTGCAAAAGTTACCACCAAGCCTGTTTTTATTATTCTGATGGCAAATAAGGATGAAAATTGCGGATTGCCCGTTTTTCAGGAGTTGAAACTTCCGGTATACGATTATCCCGAGGCCGCTGTAAAGAGTATGGCTGTTATGTTCCACCATCGCCTCTGGAGAAAAAAACCACAGGGAAAGATTAAAAGATTTCCAGCCGATAAATCCGCCTTGAAATACATATTCGAATCAGCCAGAGCCGATAACCGTCAATTTCTCTCCACCCATGAAATGGGAACCATTCTGACCAGCTATGGACTGCCGGTGGCCCGTGGCAGGATTGTTCAGTCTGCAGAAGAAGCTGTCCAGTTCATGAAAGATGTAAAACAAGCGGTGGTTCTGAAAGTTGAATCACCTGCCATTATTCACAAATCGGACAGCGGATGTGTTAAATTGAATCTTCAAACAGCCGAAACTGTGAAGGATGCTTTCAATGAAATTATGCAGAATGCCCTAAAACAGACCGCTCCGGAAAAGATCAGCGGAATCTTTGTTCAGGAAATGTTACGTGAAGGCCGCGAACTGGCGTTAGGAATGAAACGGGATCCCAATTATGGTCCGGTGATCATGTGTGGTATGGGTGGTATTTTCATTGAAATTTTGAAAGATACCAGCTTCCGCATCGCCCCTGTTACCGATGCAGATGCCCTGGAAATGCTGCAGGAGCTTAAAACCTATCCGGTTTTAAAAGGTGCCAGAGGAGAGGCCGGAGTAGATATTCAACTGATTACAGAGAGCATTCAGAAATTATCGCAACTCTCGCTTGACTGGCCGGAAGTTCTTGAACTGGATTTAAATCCCTTTATTGTTGCACCGCGAAGAGAAAATTGTAAAATTGTTGATGTAAGAATGGAAATACGAATAAAATAATAAAAAAATGATTAAAAGTTTATCGAGCAGTATTGTTCACGGGTCTATGAAATCTTCTGCTGTTTTACTGCTGACACTTCTGCTCCAGACAGGATCAGGACAGGGTTACAAATGGCCAACGGATGCCAGCACAGCTCTTACCAGCAGTTTTGGGGAATTCCGTCCGCGGCACTATCATGCCGCCATCGATATTAAAACCTGGAATCGTACCGGTTACAGGATATTCGCCATTGATGATGGATATATCATGCGGGCCAGAATATCAGCCTTCGGATATGGAAAAGCACTGTATCTGAAGCTGAAGGACGGAAATATAGTCGTATATGCTCATCTCAGTAATTTCTGGCCGGAACTGGAATCCTATATGGACAATTACCGGCGTGAAAAGAGGATTTATGAAGCAGACCTGCATTTCACTTCAGGACAGTTTCCGGTGAAAAAAGGCCAGACACTCGGCCGGACGGGACGGACGGGTATTGGCTATCCACATTTACATTTTGAGATACGCAATCCCAATAATATGCCGGTTAATCCGCTCCAGTACTATCCCAATACCATTAAAGACAACATCCCTCCCCGCTTATATGAAGTAGCACTTTTCCCACACGATCATAAATCCACCCTGAACTTGAAGACCGATACACTATTCTATCCCCTCAATGGAGATCATACTGTTTCCCTCCGGGACACACTGCTTCTCAGCGGTAAAATTTGTCTGGCCCTGAAGGTATATGACCAGGCCGATGGCGTAAGCAACCGGTTTTCCTTTTATCAATCCCGTATGTGGATAGATGATTCACTGGTTTATTCAGTAAAATATGATATTTTTTCATATGCACTTTCCTATAAAGTTGAACTGGATAAAAACTTTTCCCAGTGGCGCAAGGGAAATGGTATATTCCACAATTATTACCGTCATAGACTAAACAATCTGCCGCACTATGGTTCCACCCCGGGAGAAGGCGGAATCATAAATACTGCCCTGTTGACAGAAGGTATTCATGATCTGAAGATTGAAATAACCGATTTTGCAGGTAACATTTCATTATTTGAAATGTCTTTCTTTTCAGGAGAGATCCCGGTACTGCACTACGATCTTTTACGCTGGCTGGAAAACGATCTGTATCTGCGTCTGCAGACCAGCGAAAAGATGGATTCCATATTGGTACAGAGCAAGTCAAAAGACGGTAAATGGACCTCCGAGAAAATCAATCGAAGCGTTTCGGGCCCCACGCTCAATGAAACCTATCAATACACTTTTTCGGTGTCACCCTCACAGCCCTCTCAAACAGAATGGTTAAA
>JAFGSO010000320.1 GCA_016934605.1 Calditrichota bacterium
AAACCGGTTATCAGAAAGTCGTCTGAAAAGCATTTCCAGTGCATCCAGCCACATATGCGGATCGGCTTCACTCAGACCTTTCTGTGAGGCAGGGATAACACCTTCCCGGGTATTAAATTGCGGAAGATCCCGATCGTAGTTTACAACATCCACATATTCAATCTTCGCATCAGCGGGATTGATGATCACTATTTTACAACTTTGAGTGGATGAATCAATGCCGATAAATAATTCATTCATCATAGAATCGAAAACTAAAGTGTCCATTCATAAAATGTTAGCGATAACATAAAAAATCAAGCAAAATTTGAAGTTTTTATTTGTTTTTCCAAAATTCTTTGAAATTGCTTTCTTTTGAAATATATCGCAGGTTGCAAACACTATCCCTTATCAATTTACCCTCCGCAGATAAATCTATAAAAAAATAATTGGTATAAATCCCTCATTCTATATTTTGTTATTTCTGGTAATTTTGGTAACTATCCTTGTGACAACTGGAATATCCAATTCTATTCTCTGCAAATTGAAGATATAACATACTAAAGAAAATCTAAATCGAGCCGCAATCCCGGCAATTGAATTCAGTGTCCTAAAATTTCAAATCATCATAAAGCATAGATGCATTTTCCCGCAATATATGGCGTTCCACCGGGTCTATGCCGGCACGCTGAAATTGAAGCGATCCTGCCAGAATGGATAATCTGGCAGCGGAAAATAAATCACTTCCTTCAGCCAGGGCTGCAGCCAGAATAGCGGTTGTTTGATCTCCGCAGCCGGTTTCGTCACGAATTCCACTGTCGGAAAGAGATGGTACCGGAATATAATGATTGCCCTGCTCCGTAAAAAGATAACCGCCCCGGGCTCCGTGAGTAATGAGTACATTTTTTACACCACGCTTTTGAATGCATTTCGCTGCCTGACCGGCAGAAGCAAAATCGGTAATGGTAATCCCGGTAATTATGGATGCCTCAAATTCGTTTGGCTTCAGCAGAAAAAGTTTTTCATTGAGAAATTCATCGATGGGAGCACTTATGCCTCCCGGATCGAGTATCACGCGGATATTGTTTTCTGTGGCTTTGTGTATTGCTTCGAGAGCCGTTTCTTTCGGCATCTCCAGAGCCATGAGTAGAGTTTTATTGTGATCCCGATTTTCAAATAATATGGATGCCTCCCGGATATCGGCCGGAGAAAAGTCCATATTAACTCCGGGCAGAACATATATCTGGTTTTTGCCATTCCGGTCTACCGGTATCAGCGCAATACCCGGATATTTATTCCCACCAGACTCGAAATCCGTAATTTTGACAAAAGTAATATCCACACCGGCGTGCCGAAGAGAATCGACAGGATATTTCCACAATCCCAACGGATCTTTACTGCTGCGTCCGATCATAGCCACCTTGTCTGGACCGAGATAAGCGGCGGTCATCTGTGCCATATTCCGGGCCTTGCCACCCGGACCTATCTTTAATTCACCGCCAAGTGTTAACTCGCCACTGCCGATAATTTTCGGGACACCAAACCCAATGACATCGGTGTTTAAACCGCCAGGTACAATAACCAGGGGATTCGGCACTGTTTTCTACCTCATTTTTTAGCGTAATTTAATAAAATTCGGAGCACATCGCTATATTCCTTCCAATGAACTCCGGTTATAGTTCTACAAATAAAACGTAAACATCGTGGCAATATTCTGAATTGAATAGCAGTTGATTTATTGGCCGTTCAGTTATATATTTTCTATAAGTAAGTTGATATTTATTTATCATTTATGTCAAAATATAACAATTTAAAACAGGATTTTTTATGAAATATTTCTCTTTTTTCTTTATGGTAACCACTGTTTCGTTTATATTTCTGAATTCCTGTCAGCAGGGATCAAAATCATCCCAATATGTCATCGGATTTTCCCAGTGCAACAGTGCCGAACCATGGCGAGAAGCAATGAACCGCGAAATGCAGAATGAAGCGGCCAAATATCCTGAAATTGAACTGATTATTTCCGATGCTCAACAGGATAATTCCAGACAGGTAGCCGATGTGGAGAATTTTATTGTCAGCGAGGTGGATCTGTTGATTATTTCCCCCAATGAAGCACAACCTTTGACTGCTATTGTGGAGGAAGTCTATCAAAAAGGAATCCCTGTCATAGTACTGGATCGGAAAGTATTAACTGATAACTTCACGGTCTATATCGGGGCGGATAATGCCCTGATTGGAGAACGGGCCGGTTCCTACACGGCTGGTCTACTTGGTGGAAAAGGACGTGTAGTCGAGATATGGGGACTCAAGGGATCCACCCCTGCACAGGAACGGCACGATGGTTTCATGAAAGGTATCGCAGCATATCCTGAGATTGAGATTATCTACGAACAGGATGGAGCCTGGCTGCGCCGTCGTGGACGTGAAATCATGGAAAATGCGTTGCAGCGGTTCGAAAACATTGATCTGGTATACGGGCATAATGATCCCATGGCTATGGGGGCTTTTCTGGCAGCAGAGAATGCCGGCCGGGAAAAAGGAATTTATTTTATCGGCATTGATGGACTCCCGGGCCCCGAAGGGGGTGCACAAGCTGTCCTCAACGGGCAATTAACCGCCACTTTCCTGTATCCTACCGGCGGAAAGGAGGCCATTCAAACTGCTCTGAAAATCCTGAATGACCAATCAGTTGAAAAATATATAACTTTAGAGACTGCGACTATCGATTCTGCAAATGCCAGCGAATTTACAGGAATATAAACATGGACAGAAGGCTCTCTCTTGGTATTGACTTTGGCACGAATTCGGTGCGGGTGCTGCTGGTGGATCTAAACCAGGGAACTGAAATCGCCTCCACTGCAGCCGATTATCCGAGCGGAGAAAAAGGAATTCTGCTGGACAGAAAAAATCCACACCTGGCACGTCAATATCCCGGCGATTACCTTGTTGCACTCCCGAAAGCAGTAAAAAACTGTCTCCAGATAGCCTCGGATATGGGATACAGCCCGGAAAACATCGATGGAATCGGAATAGACGGAACGGGCTCCAGCCCGATACCGGTGGACAAAACAGTGGCTCCCTTGGCCTTCCATGAAACTTTTCGGAACAATCCAAATGCTCAAACCTGGTTATGGAAGGATCATACCTCGGCCCGGGAAGCCCGGGAAATCAGCGAACTGGCTTCCCATATGCGGCCGGAATATCTGGCCAAATGTGGAGGTGCCTACTCCAGCGAATGGTTCTTTTCAAAGATATTTCACTGCCTCAAAGTTGATAAAGATGTGTTTGATGCTGCATACTCCTGGATAGAATTATCAGATTATATCCCGGCAGTGCTCTGTGGCATCAGGAATATTCATCAGGTGAAGAGAAATGTCTGTGCGGCCGGACATAAAGCTATGTATAATCAGCAATGGAGAGGACTCCCGGATGAAGATTTTCTGGGACGGTTAGCGCCGGAAATGGCGGATCTGAGAATGCGTCTTTATTCCACAGCACATACCAGTGACCAAACTGCCGGTATGCTGGATGGAGAATGGTCGGATAA
>JAFGSO010000038.1 GCA_016934605.1 Calditrichota bacterium
ATTTTTACAGATCCATATGACAAATGTGGTTTCAATGAAGCTTTGAACACCAGAATGGTAGAAGTATTTGGTTATAACTGGGGATATGGTTACGACAGTCTGCTGGCAGATCTGGAGCGCTGGCGCTTGAGTCCCTATGTAACAATAGATTCCCTGGGAGCCAGTGTCCAGAACCGGGGAATCTGGCAGTTAACCATTACTTCAGATAGTCCTCCCGGACCGGCAGGTCGGCGGACCGTATTTATCCATGCACGAACCCATCCGGGGGAAGTGCAATCATTCTGGGTAACCAATGAGATAATCAATTTACTGATCACAGAGGATCCATATGCCCGTTTTGTGAGAGATAACTGCACTTTTCACATTGTTCCCATGTTTAATCCCGATGGAGTTGAACTGGGTTATCCCAGAAATAATGCCAACGACAAAGATCTGGAGCGAAACTGGGATACTTATCCGGCTCAACCGGAGGTGGAGGCTTTGAGAAATCGCTTCCTTGAGCTGATGAATTCTACTGAACCTATAGAAGTTGCATTGAACATGCATGCTTCCGGCCATACCAAACGTTTTTTCTATTTCCACGATTCCGCCGGGACTTCCTACCAGTACACTCTGCTGGAAAAGGACTTCATTGCCGGAGTGATATCCTATTTTCCCGGCGGTTTCGAACCATGGGATTACTCGGTCACCTGGAAAGACAGCACCCTGACTTATTTCCCTGAGGGCTGGTTCTGGATAAATTACGGAGAAGCCGTGATGGCTTTAACCTATGAAGACACCAATATTATGGTTGCCGGGGCATATGATACCACTGCTTATGCGCTTGTCCGCGGAATCACTGATTATCTTGGTCTGGAACCAACCTCCGTTTCCAATCAGCTGGCGGTGGTACAGGAAGATCCGCTCCTGGTGCAGAATTACCCCAATCCCTTTAATAATTCCACCAGAATCGAATTCAATATCGCGAAATCCGGTCAGGTGGAACTGAAAATATACAATCTGCTGGGAGAAACAATCAGGGCTCTGGTGAATGAATTCCAGACTCCGGGCAGTAAATCCTTCTCCTGGGATGCCCGGGATGACCATGGACAGCCGGTCAGTTCAGGTCTTTATATCTACCGGCTGGTCGCTGGCAACAGCATTCACAGTGGCCGGATGATGTATCTGAAATAAGGAAATACAAAATCACCAGCCAATCTCTTTTGGTTGTTTTTTTTGACTAGCGGTAATGTCGGTCATTGATGCGGAAAAAAATGTTTTCCAAATATGATTCTGTGAAAATGATTGTTGCTTTTTCTCAGCAAATGACGTAAAATTAAATAGTCAGCCGATCCCGCCTCACGTAACCCTCCCTCAATTAAAATAGTTTAAGTCGGCTGAGATCAGGCCCCGTTCCCCTCAAATAGCGGGGCCTTTTTTTCTGTGATATTGCCTCTTTTTCATTGACGGATTCTTTAAAATTATGTAATATCTGGGTAATTGTAACAATCTCGTATAATTAATCCAAGATCATCAGGGTAAAACAGTTATGATACATAAAAATAGACGCCCAATCCATCCCGGTAAAATACTTCGTGAGGAATACCTGGAACCATGAAATATGACACAACAGCAATTAGCAGATTCTCTGGGTATTACCCAGGTAAGGGTCAATGAAATTATTTTAGGCAAAAGATCTGTTACACCTGATACTGCATTCCGACTTTCCAAATATTTTAATACGACTCCCGATTTTCGGTTGAATCTTCAGAAAAATGTTGATATGTGGGAAAACCTTCGAGTGAATGAAAAGGAATACGAGAAGATAAAATCATTTACAGAATAGTGGGTCTAGCAACAACTTTAAAAAACTATCTCATTGAATTGCTGTCCAGAACATTTCAAAAAATTCTTTTTCTATAAGAATGATGCAATACCACTTTGATAGCAGGGCCAGGCCATTAGAGCCGATGTTAGCGCGCCATGTCACAGCAGGTGTGAAATCTTCCAATCAACTGTCATTCCCGCGAGAGCCCGTCTGGCGCCGGACTGGTCTGACACCGGACAAGCCCGTCTTACCAGCCGGACATTGTCCTGGTTGTTATAAATTTTCCGGAATGGCATTACAGGAAGCCGAAAACCTGAATCTGGATTTCCGCTGTGTACTGGACAGGCTGCATCTGCTGAAACTGAGCGGCGATTTTTCGCGGATAGAAGACAGCAGGGAATTTTTGTCGGGGAAGCAGGAAGATACCATAGTTGAACAAACAGAACAGGAACGATCATGAAAAAGTATGAGTCGAAACTGAAAATTTTGCCCTGTCTGGATTCGAAGGCCATGGCCGTAGCGCGGCAAAGAGAACTGGATATCCCTCCGGATGATGCCGCCCGTCTGGGCCAGACCGCGGTGGAGTATGCTGAGCTGGGATACTATATCGATCCCGATGGTAATAAAGTGGACTGGAGTAAACACGTGCAGCACGCCCGGAAGGGCAAAGTGAGCATTCCCCCTGATGCACAGCTGCCAGAGCGAAAATCACCTGCATTTTCCGAAACAAAGGTCCGGGTCAGCAATGAGACCACACTGGGTGCCGCGCGGCGGTTGGCGGAGGACGGCCTCACTCCCCTTGCCCTGAACTTTGCCAACGGTGTTCATCCCGGAGGCGGCTTTCTGCATGGTGCCAGGGCACAGGAAGAAGTGCTCTGCCGGTCCAGCGCCCTGTACAGCACCCTGGTGGGAGATCCCATGTATGAAGCCCATCGGAAGCGTCGGAGACCGGATTCCACCGACTGGGCCATCTACTCAGCGGATGTTCCGGTATTCAGAACCGATGATGGCACCGAGCTGCCAGATTTCTGGATGTTGAGTTTCATCTCCTGTGCCGCACCTTATGCGCCTGCCATCGGGCAGCCGGAGTCGGGAGATCTACTTCAGAAGCGCATTCACCGCATCCTGGCAATCGCACAAGCCTATGGTTATACAACTCTTGTGCTGGGTGCCTGGGGTTGCGGAGCCTTCCGGAATGATCCCCATCGCACCGCGACGGATTTCCGGGAGGCGATAGAAGGGGAATTTGCCGGATGTTTTTCCGATATTGTCTTTGCCATCGCCGATTGGTCGGCAAATAGTCGGTATCTGGGACCGTTCCGGGAGGTATTTGCGTCGGGCGGGTGGGGAAAATAAAAAGGGGCGGTTATATTGACCGTCCCTACGTATACCGTATGTGATGTAAACAAATGGGGCGGTTATATGAACCGCCCACGACACGTATACCGTATGTTATTTGACAAATGGGCGGTTAAATGAACCGCCCCTACACGTATAAATTATACCGTATTCCTTGCCATTCCCCTCCCACCGGCGGGTGGGAAAAATATAAAAAGGGCGGTCATGTTGACCGCCCCCACATATACCTTATACCGTATTTCTTGCCTTTCCCCTCCCACCGGCGGGTGGGAAAAATATAAAAAAGGGCGGTCATGTTGACCGCCCCTACGTATACCGTATGTGATGTAAACAAATGGGGCGGTTATATGAACCGCCCCTACGCGTATACCTTATAACTTATTCCGTATTCCTTGCCTTTGGTGCTGGCGGGGGGACTCGAACCCCCACGGGCGCGTGCCCACTGCCCCCTCAAGACAGCGTGTCTGCCAATTCCACCACGCCAGCAAACCCGCTACTCCGGCTGTTCCGGTGCTGGCTGCTGCTGCTCCTGTCCGGTTGCCGGCTGCTCAGCAGGAGGCACCTGCTGCTGCTCCATACCTTCCATGGGAGCAATCGGCAATGTCGACGGCGGGGCGGCCTGCTCCTGCTGCATCTGCTGCTGTATGATACTGCTTCTCTCCTCCATCGGTCGCCCGATAAACCCGATAATCAAACACAACAGACCGTATAATATGGCCAGAACAGTTGTCGCCTTCTGCAAAAAATTAGCCGCTCCCCGGGGACCGAGCACACCGCCCATTCCGGCACCTCCAAATGACGCCGCCAAACCACCGCCCTTCGATGATTGCATCAGAATGGTAACGGTCATCAGAATCGCTACAAAAACAAATAAAAAGATCAATAACGTATACATATATTTTACATCCTCCGAAGCATTTTCTTCTTTTTCAACCTGATAATTTAGTACTTTGGGGTTGGATTTTCAAGGAGTTTTTCATTTGCAGGAAGAGGTATAAGGAAATATGGTATAGGGGTATAAGGGTATAGGGGTATAGGGGAATAAGGATATAAGGATATAAGGATATAAAGATACACTGCTGTCTAAAATAATTCGAAGAATGCCTTTAACCTTTCGCTTTTAGCCTTTCGCCTCATTTGCACCAGCTGTTGGAACTTTCCTCCAAAATAAATATATTGTATGTGGAGAATGAAAAATGAAGCGAAAGATTCAGGAAAAACTGGAAAATCTCTCTACCCAGCCGGGAGTGTACCTGTTCCGGAACAATGAGGGTAAGGTCCTCTATGTGGGCAAGGCAAAAAATCTCAGAAACCGGGTACGCAGCTACTTTCAGGAAAACCGACCGCTGGATCTGAAAACCGGAGTCATGATCCGGAAAATATCCGACCTGGAAACGATTATTGTGGATAATGAGGTTGAAGCACTGATCCTGGAATCAAACCTGGTAAAAAAATATAAACCACGCTACAATGTCAATCTGCGGGACGATAAAAGCTATCCCTATATCCGCATCACCAGTGAACCGATACCCAGGATTTTCGTCACCCGTAAAATCATCAAAGATGGTTCAAAATACCTGGGGCCCTATACCGATGTACGTCACCTGCGAAACATTATGCGAACCGTTCGGAAAATATTTCCCATCCGGTCGTGCAAATACTACCTGGATGACGATATCATTGCCCGGAAAAAAATCCGGGTGTGCCTGGATTATCATATCAAACGCTGCCAGGGACCCTGCGAGGGACTGGTAAGCACCGAAGAATATAACAGGATGATCAATCAGGTTGAGAAATTCCTGCGGGGGAAAACCCGTGAACTGCTGGAGGAGCTGAATTCCCGGATGAAGGAGGAGGCGGAAGCGCTCAACTTTGAGCAGGCAGCCCGTCTGCGGGATCAAATGGAGATGATTGAAAATTACTACTTCAACTCTCAGAAAATCGTGATGACCGATTCTGAGGATCGTGACGTGGTTGCACTGGCGGTGGACGGAGAAGATGCCTGTTCGGTAATCTTCAAAATTCGCGATGGCAAAGTAATCGGTCGACAGCATTTTTACCTGGATGGGGTGGAGGATAAGGAACGCAATGAAATCCTGAGCGGCTTTCTCCAGCAGTATTATCAGGATGTTGATATGTATCCGAATCAGATCCTGCTTCCCGGAGAACCACAGGAGATGGAACTTATCACCAACTGGCTCAATCGCAAGGCCGGACACCGGGTGGAATTAACTGTTCCGCAGATCGGTGAAAAGAAAAAACTGATTGAGCTCGCCCGGAAAAACGCCGCCTATCTTCTGAAAGATCTGATGATCCAAAAAGAAAAAAGGAAGGATCATATCGCCTATCCGGTGAAGGTGCTTCAGCAGGATCTTCAACTGCCGGAACCACCCCGAATCATTGAAGCGTTTGACATATCCAATCTGCAGGGACAGGATGCAGTGGGCTCGCTGGTGCAATTTTATAATGGGAAGCCCCGGAAAAGTGAGTATCGTCATTTTAAGATTCGTAGCAAATTCACTCCCGATGATTTTGCCATGATGCATGAGATAGTCTCCCGGCGCTATAAGAGGCTTCTGGAGGAAAAAGGAATGATGCCCGACCTGATACTGATTGACGGAGGGAAGGGACAACTTTCCAGCGCCCTGCAGGCTTTACGGGAGCTCGGAATAAAGGATCAGCCGGTTATTGGTTTGGCCAAACGCCTGGAAGAGGTATTCGTGCCCAATATCAGCGATCCGCAGAATATTCCCAAAAGCTCCGCCGGCCTGAAGCTTCTGCAGCAGATCAGGGATGAATCGCACCGGTTTGCCATCACCTACCATCGTAAACTGCGCGACCGGCGGAGCATGAAATCACCACTGGATGAAATCGATGGAATTGGACCGAAGAGGAAGGCATCGCTTCTTCGAGCTTTCGGTTCACTTAAAAAAATCCGGGAGGCTTCGCTGGAGGATTTGGTAGAGAAAGGGAAATTACCTGAAAAGATCGCCCTGAAACTGCTGGATGCTTTCTAAGGAAAAGGAAAAATAAACATCTGTTCATAGTCGGAGATGCTCAGCGTCTGAGAACGCCGGGTTGGTTTATTAGATATCTTTGGGGCCTGGTTGCTTGCATTTCATTTCATCTTTATTTCATTGTCACCTCATCCTCACGGATTTTACATCACACTGTTTTTCTGTCCCGTGTTTTTGGCGTAGGGTGATACCTTTTTTATGACGCCCTTACAGGGCTTGGGTTTCTTAATATGTTCCTATTTATCCCGGCGTCTTCAGGACGCCGGGCTGACATATGGCGCCCTTACAGGGCTTGGTTATTTTCTATATCTTGAAAATCTTGGCGGTAAATATTGTTTCCACATTACCCGGTCTGTCTCAGTGCTCCGGAACAAAGCCCTGAAAGGGCGAGATAAAAAATCGATTGCAGATTACCCCGCTTTGCCTGTTCTCTTTCAATCGCCTCAAAAAATCTATATCAGACCATTAAGACGCCGGGCTGACATATGGCGCCCTTACAGGGCTTGGTTTTTTCTATATCTTGAAAATCTTTGCGGTAAATATTGTTTCCACATTACCCGGTCTTATCCAGTTCTCAAGAACAAAGCCCTGTAAGGGCGAGATAAAACAGCGATTACAGATTACCGCGCTTTGCCTGTTCTCTTTCAATCGCCTCAAAAAGGGCCTTGAAATTCCCTTTCCCGAAGCTCTTGGAGCCCTTCCGCTGAATGATTTCATAAAAAAGAGTTGGCCTGTCCTGAACCGGTTTGGTAAATATCTGAAGTAGATAACCGAATTCGTCGGTATC
>JAFGSO010000321.1 GCA_016934605.1 Calditrichota bacterium
AGACATTTGCTGCTTAACTGCGCCCGATGCTCATCCCGGTGGCAATTGAGACACATTTGTTGAAGTCCCAGAAAAGTGCGGTTCAGATCTTTATTCTGCTGTCTCAATTTATCCTTTTCGAGAATAAATTGAGCCTGATGACAATCCCGACACTTGAGCTGAGTATGCTTTCCGTTAAGGGTAAAACCAGTCAGACTGTGATCGAAATTTTCCTGACCGTTTTTCCACCAGATCAGATCAAAATCCCGTCCATGATGTTCTACATGACAGGTCTGGCAGTCATTATAGCCGGGATTGGCATGAAGACCCTCTTTACTCCGGATACGTTCTGCCAGTAACTTGTGGCATTCCAGACAATTTTCTGCCTTAATTTTCTGGCCGATACCATGGCACAGTGAACAATTCCTGATTCCCTCATAGGCCTCATGGGAACGGTGCAAATCGCCGGGAGATAATTGCCCCGAAGCGGATATATAAAAAACCAGCAGAAACAGGGGGCTTATTAATAAGATTATTTTCAATATAGATCCGATCTATTCTATAAAAATTAACCTTTTAAATTGATATGGAAAGTCATGGTCTAAAAAATCCAGATATAACCAACATACACAGCCACAAGGATGTGGATGATCATTATGATATACATTATAAAAGCAAACGGTTTATGAATGACGTGCCAGTAGTGAAACATCTGATGAATGGCCTGCCAGGCGGAAATTCGGCGTTCCAGAAGAACTTTTCTCTCAAATATCTTCAACAGTTTTTTTATTGTGCTGCGAGGAAGGTTGTATTTCCTGGATACCCGTTTCCGGAGTTTAAATAACCGTACTGGTCTGAGAATATCTTTCGTTATCATAAATAATAGTGTTAAGCCCAGACTTTTTTGTTCTCCTGTGCCGATACCATACCATTCTTCAATTTTTTCAATGTCATTGTCATTCAGCTTATATTCAGTTTTCAATTGCCGGGCAAGGCTGATATTGGTGCTCTGAAGTTCCTCCAGATCGAGTTCTTTTCCTGATATAGCTCTCGGAATCTGAAGATAGATGTAACGTCCAAGTATCCCGCTGGTAGCCACGGCAATCATAGACCAGAAACTGACGGCAATCAGTCCCTGAACTTTAAAGGATGAGTGCAGAATAACCAGCAGGGGGCCGGCTATACCGCAGAATATATGGAATCCCAACCAATGAGTGAGATGACCTGCATTTTTAAATATTCTGGTTCGTTTTCTCAGAGAATAGGAAAGCATGGCAATCATAAGAAAGCTTCCGATAACTCCAAATCCGTGTCCAATAGAACCTGCCGGACGCAGGGATCGATAGTCAGAATGATGAGGACGCTTGTTAATTTCAGTGAGATAGAAATTACTTCCTGTGATCAAAAAATAGATGTAAACCAGCGCAAATATCAGATAAAGAGCGGTCAGGAAGAAATGATATAAATTTCGATTTTTTTTATGTTCCGAGGTCACGATTTTAATACCGGTTAGTAGTTTGTAGATTTTATTATCTCAGTATGAAAAAATCAAATAAAAAAAGATTGTCTAATATTAAACAAAAATATATTAGCCTGCTTAATTCATCCCGGCAGACCGGGACCACCAAGGCTCGAAGACACTAAGAATAAAGCAGTTAAAAAATAAATCAGGAAATGAAATATGTAAAATCACAAATCCTTTTTAACTTATTTATTTTTATATCTTTGTGCCTTCGTGTCATGGTGGTTATGAATTTTCCAGGTTATATTCCTTCCCGAGCAGAATATATTAAGAAAAGCTGATTGTCAGGAGATGTGAACCGGATCCCGTTTGTATAACCGGGAATCGATTCAAATTCTGTACCCAGGTCAGTCAATTCTTTTTTAGTCTGGTCTGGATTTGTCGTGCTGTAAGTGATGGCCGGACTTGTGAAGACTACAGTTTGATGCAGGCCGATGCGAATCTGGTTATCGGAGAGCACAGTCATCGGGTAAGGTTTCACTCCTTCCGAAACAAGATGAAAGCCCAGGTTTTTCCAGAAAATAAGAGATTCAGTCAGATCGGGAACCGGGATACTCAGTTCCAGGAACCGACCCGTTAAAAGAGAATCGCTTAGAGATGGACGGGGTAATCCACGGCTGTCCATGTTAATGAGTGAAATTCCCACTCCGGTGGGATCTATTAGGACTGCCGATTGCAACTTGCCGGACTCACCGGTGGTCTGTTCTGTTTTTAACCCGGCTTCTTCCAGAGCCGGAAGTCTTTCTTCCAGATTTTTATCGTAATAATTTAGTGCCGGAGAGGGGAATTTGTTTTGACTGAGCATGTAGATGTTAAAACCATCAGAAATGATAGCCCATGGCACAGCAGCATCCTTATAAACTTCAATCTCGCTGAAACCCAGATTCAGGTAGAAATCCAGGGAGGTCTGGAGATTTTCACTGGAAAGAGAAATCTGAAAATAATTTCCGGTTTGCATTCGTTCTTTTGTCTTCTCTCCAGATGTGCACGAGAAAATGGTTATGATAACCAGCGTTAAAATCACTTTTTTGACCATGAGTGATCTCCTGTTTATTTTCATTTTTTATTAATTGGTATGAAACTCAGTAAATAATAAATTTTTCTATAAAGAATATAATTAAGAATTGTCAGATTTTACCAAATTTTTCTGGAAAAGCTGTTAAACTTTGAATCCTGATAATAACTTCTTGAGGCAGAGACTTTTTAATTC
This sequence comes from Calditrichota bacterium, assembly GCA_016934605.1. Classification (GTDB taxonomy): domain Bacteria; phylum Calditrichota; class Calditrichia; order RBG-13-44-9; family RBG-13-44-9; genus RQOF01. The sequence goes on from JAFGSO010000321.1 coordinate 2,712, forward strand.
TATATTTAAGTAACTGCCAGCGCAGTAAATATCACCCTGAAGGATTTACCGTTGAAGAAAAGTTTACAATCTTTTGCGATTATTATAAGCATATTCATTATTGTTCTTTTTGTAATTTTTGTGATTAATCAGACGGCACAGGTAGTGCAACTTGCTGCTTCTTTGAATCCCTGGTTCGGGACCGCGGTTGGATGGAGTCTGGTTGTAATTTACATTGTATTAATTTTAGGACCAGTGGTTCTTTTTTTGCGGCTTCCAAAACCGCTTATTCCTCCCGAGGATGTGAATTCTGTTGAATTTCCGATATATCTCGAAAAACTGTCGAAAAGACTGGCAAAAAATCAGCGTGTTCATCATTTACCATTGAGCACAAAGCGTGAGATCGAGGACGCTTTGAAGGTTTTAAATGGCGACGCCGATCAGATCATCAGAAAACAGGCTACCCTGGTTTTTGTGACAACTGCCATCTCCCAGTCCGGAAGGCTGGACACTTTTACCGTACTGCTGGCTCAGATTCGGATGGTGTGGCAGATAGCCCGTCTGTATTATCAGCGGCCGGTTCTCAGAGAGGTCATCCAGCTCTACGCCAACGTCATGGCAACGGCCTTTGTTGCCGGGGAACTGAATGATATTGATATCAGTCGGCAGATTGAGCCGATTGTCTCCAGTGTGCTGGGAGCTTCACTAACAGGCTCGATTCCGGGAGTAAACCTGGTAGCTGGTATTATCACCAATTCACTTCTGGGTGGATCCGCCAATGCATATCTTACCCTGCGGGTGGGAATTATTGCTAAAAAGTACTCGGGCAGTCTTTTGAGCAGAGAAAAAAGCGTTATACGAAAATCATCAAGTCTGGAAGCAGCCAGGATGTTAAGCGTTATTGTGATGAATTCGGCAGGAAGTATCACCAGATCGATAGTGAACGCGGCCATAAAAAGCCCCGGAAAAATATCCCGTGACATTTTAAAATCTACCTGGGGCAGAATTCTGGGCAAGGAAAGACCGGAACAGGAATATCCGGTGGAATAAGTGGTGATGATAGTGTTTTAATCATTATTATGAGGCCTGAGGAGCTTATGGAAAAAATTAAAGAACTATATGTCATTATCGAAGACAGACCCAACTCAGCAGGGGATTTATTCAGGATTCTCAAGAAAAAAAATATTTCCGTGTATGCTGTGGGCATTTTCCAGGATACTGCCAGATTATATGTCTCTGATCCCCAAAAAACAGTTGCAACGTTACATGCGAATAATTATGTGGTTGAGGAAAGAGATGTTCTCCGGCTGTCTCTTCCCAACCGGCAGGGCGCGCTTATGGAATTGACCATGAAATTAGGTAAGGCCGGAATCAATATTGACTACCTTTATGGAGCGCTGGAACCCAAACAAAAAAAAGGTACAATTATTCTGGAAGTAGACCAGCCTGAGCTGGCTCTCCAGATATTCCGAAATCACGAGTTTTAGTTAAAAAATTAATGTGTTTTTCATTCTCTCCTTGCTGATACTACCCCAAATGAGGCATGAAATACCTTATCTGGGGTATTTGTATTTCAGTCTGAATTTCTAATTTATTAATTATTATCTATTTATGAAATTGGCATAAAAAATGCAACAGCTGAAGAAAAAAAACGTAAGGAGAATTGTCATGAAAAAATTAAGTATCTCAGTTTTATTGTTGGGTATTTTTCTGGGCGGTATCTTTTCGTTATATGGTGCTAATCTTGCAGAGGTGGATGAACCACAGAAAATAGGGGATGGCGAAAAATTTTCTCTGGGTGTAGCTATCCGAAACCTCAAACCGGAACTAAAAGAAAAAACAGGTTTGTCCGGTGGTGCCCTCATTGTGGATGTTCTGGAGAACAGCAAAGCAGAAAAAGTTGGTCTTCGGAAGGATGATATTATAACCCGGTTTGACGGACAGGAGATTACTTCAGCCTCACAGCTAAATGAACTGATTTCGGATCTGGAGGAGGAGCGGGAGGTAACCCTGGAAGTTTACAGGGAGGGATCTGTTAAAAAATTTCAGGCCAGTCTAAAACCCCGTAAACCGAAGGAAATAAGAGTAATGTTTGATGGCCAAGATATGGATATTGACCTCCCGGATCTGGAAAACCTGCCGCATATGGTTCTGAAGAAAATGCATCCATTCATGAGAAATGGAGCCTATCTGGGTGTCCGGACTGAAAACCTGACCTCCCAATTGCAGGATTACTTTGGTGTGGAGCATGGAGTTCTTATTCAAGAGGTATTGGAAGATTCACCTGCAGAAAAGGCCGGATTGAAAGCAGGGGATATAATTACTGCCATTGGTGACCGCAAGATTGAAGATTATGCTGATCTTATCAGAACAGTTGATTATTATAATCCGGGTGAGGAGATTAAACTGTTTTATAATCGCAGGGGAAAAAGTAACAGCACAAAAATAGTGCTTGAAGACAAAAAAACTTTTTCCAGACACATGAACTGGTTCGATGGCGAGCATGTCATTGAACTTCCGGATATCAAAATTGAAGAGGAAAAACTGAAAGATATTGAAAAGAAACTCAAGGAAATTAAGATAGATATTGAAATGTACATTATTTAGTGAAGTCAATCAGATAATTTGGATCATTTATGAAATTAGCAAATAGGAGGTTGTCCTGTATATCAGTCTAAAAACAAAACTGTTTATAATATTATCCTTTCTAATGCTGCTTATAATTGCTGCCCAATTCTATATCGGATACTATACTCAGAAACAGCTGGTGAGCGAACTTCAGCGAATTTCCAGCAATATTAATACCGTAGTTGATTCTCATTATGCGAATATACTGGAAGAATTAAAAGAAATGCGGGTTGCTGTGCCTCCTCCGGCAAAATTGAAGCCCGAAAGTCTGGTATTCAGTTCTGAATTTGCATCTTTACCGGAAACTCTTTATTCGGGACTTATTAGTGAACTGAACAGGTTGCAGCGATTGGAACTTGATAGCATAGCATTGCCGGATGGATTTTTAGATCAAAAGCGTAAGGGTTGGGATGACGAGAACCTGGTCATTGGAGAGGACATACAGAAAGTTGTTTCAGAATTCAGAAAAAAACAGCAGGAAATTGACGAGCAGATTCGACATGTACAGGAAAAATATCCTCCGGAAAAAATTCGTGAGATGGCCGGTGAAATTACCGCCGCAAAAAGGGCCGAAAATATTAAAGTAGAAGCGATTATTATCGATCCGGATCGGATCAGAAGAACATCAGGGGAGAATTTTGTTTGGATGGATGCAGATTCAGTCCTCGCTGTTCCTTCAAGCGGTTCCGGTACTTTCACCATCCGTATACCGGATTTTTCTTTGCCGAATCGGCCAAAGGTGATTCAGTACCATCTTCGGCCCCTGGAAATGGAAAGAACGGTTGAGGCGGCTCTGAATAAGAATTTGCTGATGACTATCGGATTGTTTGCCATCTCCGTTCTGGGGATTCTGTTTGTTTCCCGAAAATTTTTGAAACCCATCGGAAATTTGAAGACTTCATTCGACCAGGTAATTCAGGGTAATCTGGATGTATCTGTTCCGGTAAATTCCCGGGACGAGATTGGTGATCTTACCCAGTCTTTCAATCACATGGTGCTTGAATTGCAGAAAAACCGCGAAAAAGAGAAGCTTTTACAGCAGAAGGAGAAGCTGGCCTCCATGGGCCAGCTGGCTGCCGGTGTGGCACATGAAGTAAAGAATCCTCTGAATGCCATTCATCTGACCATAGATCATCTCAAGGATAAATACAGTCCGGAAGATGAAAACGCCCTTGCCTATATCAATACTATTCAGGGAGAGATTAACCGACTGGATAAGCTGGTAGATAATTTCCTGAATTTTGTGCGAAGCGAACATCTACGGAAACAGAAGACCAATGTGAATGGTTTGATCTCTGATGTGCTGGATCTGCTTCACCGGGAAATTGAAAGCTGTAATATCCGGGTTGAAGTACAATTGCAGGATCCTTTCATTGTGGAATTGGATCCGGAGCGTTTTAAAACAGTTCTTCTGAATATTGTTTTGAATGCAGTGCACGCCATGCCGGATGGAGGAAACCTGCGAATTATATCAGATAATTCTC
>JAFGSO010000322.1 GCA_016934605.1 Calditrichota bacterium
TCAATGCCGGTCAACGCTTTAATATATTGCAGCCTTTCGTACATTTCCGGATCTTTTCTCCGGCTTAAACTGAGCCTGCCGCGGAAATCATCCAGCTTCTGGTGACCCTTTCTTTCCATCCATTCCTCCAATCCCGACACAATCTCTCCAATCACCTTGAATCCGTTGATGTAGATGGTTGAGGCGACTTCCACCACGGTGGCACCAGCAAGAATCTGCTTTATCAGTCCCTTCGCATCGTGAATTCCTGTGGTGGCTACGAGCTGACAGTTGACATGTTTATACAGTATGGATATCCAGCGAAGCGACAGACTCATTTCGTCAGGTGAGCTGTACCAGTTTGCCCCGACGATGATTTCTTTGTTTATATCAATATCGAATTGATAAAAACGATTGAAAAGGACCAGTGCTTCAATTCCGGAACCGCACATCTGATTGGCAAACCGGCTCAGAGATGTAAAATACGGGCCGATCTTCACCGCCAGTGGGATTTTGATATTTTCACGTGCTGCCCTGATGATTGACAGAAATTCCTGTTCAATGTCCAAAGAAGTTTTACCGGGGTCCGTCGGCATCAAAGATAAATTCAGCTCAATAGCGTCTGCACCGGTCGCTTCAATCTGTCGGGCATATTCTATCCACCATCTGGGTGTTGTACAGTTAATACTTGCAATAACCGGAATCTCGACAGCGGATTTCGCCTTATTCAGAAGTTCTAGATAATTTTTAGGACCATATTGCAGATTCAGTTCGGACATGATGTAATCGTATTCTTCGGGATGTGCACTGTAGATGCCACTGTCCTGTCTTCCTGCTTCATCACGTATGAGTTCTTCAAAAAGAGACCGCAGGACGACAGCGCCGGCACCTGCTTTTTCGGCATCCACTATTCCCTGGGCGGACTGGACCAGTGTACTGCTGCTGACAATTACCGGATTTTTCAGTTTCAGTCCCAAATATTCGGTTGAAAGGTCTGGCATTTTTCCTCCTGTTGTGCACTTTTAGGTCTAGCGGTAAAACGTAAGATAAAATTTCACAGAAATTTTAAAAAATGTCAAGTTATTATTCATTTCCCAAAAAGGTACTGTCTGTAAATAAAATAGCCGTTATTCTTCTGACGGATTTCGAACTGCCGTATCAGCTCTAAAAGATAAAATCTCTTTCGATGGATTTGAAAGGCTGGTTTATCCGGTCTTTCTTAGAAATAATTGGGTCATTCACTGGCCAGTTGATAGCCAGGTCCGGATCGTTCCAGAGAATACCTCGTTCATCAGCCGGCGAGTAATAATCCGAACATTTATATTCAAATTCCGCAATATCTGATACAACACAGAATCCATGAGCAAATCCCCTGGGAATAAAAACCTGTTTTTTATTTTCAGCGGAGAGATAGATTCCCACCCATTTTCCAAAAGTCGGTGAATTGAAACGGATATCCACCGCTACATCAAACACCTCACCCACAACTGTCCTTACCAGCTTCTCCTGACCGGGATTCTTCTGATAGTGCAAACCCCTTATGGTATTTTTTATTGAACGCGAATGATTGTCCTGGACGAAGGTGACATGGATCCCATGTTTTCTATATTCTCTTTCATTATAACTCTCGAAGAAAAATCCCCGCCGGTCCTCAAATATTGTTGGTTCGATAATCAGAATTTCCGGAATTTCAGAGGCGGTTACATACATGTTATATTCCTTTTCAATTTGCCTAATTATATAAAATTAGTGCCTGAGATAAAAGCCTGAAAAACAAAAATTGAAATTGTTTTAGCCTGCTGGATAGTATATATTTATTTGAGACGGTCTTTGATAGTGTATTCATCATCATTCTGATGTCGGGAAGTGCGGTGAGAATCCGCCACTGCCCCGCAACTGTAATGGAGGACGAAAGCTCATACTGCCACTGTCCCAGCAAGGATGGGATGGGAAGGCGAGCCGGTAGGATGATTCCTGAGTCAGGAGACCGGTCAGAATGAAATGCCCTGTCAGCCTTCGCGGGAAGGTTGGGTTTCGTGATAAAAGTCGAATTCGTTTTTCTAAAACCCCAATTTTTCGCATGCGAAGATTGGGGTTTTTTTTATGATTTTCATCATTTTTTTGCTGGAATGGATTTTCGATGATGCAGCAAACACCATGTTCAATCCGCAGTTTTACCTTAAGCTCTGGCCTGGCTTCTATAATTTTGACGGTATTGTTTTTCTGGACAATACTCCCCGGCCAGAGCACCGTCCGCATCAAGGGGTTTGTTATTGATGGTGAAAATGGTGAACCGGTTGAAGGGGCGATGGTAACGGTTCTGAATACACCCTTCATTGCTACCACCGGGGAAGGAGGTTCTTTTACAATAGAAAATATCCCGGAAGGTATCTGCAGGCTGCGTATAAAGCATCTGGGTTACAGGACGCAGGAAATCGGGCCGATTACTGTTTCGGGTGAGCAGACCAAAAGTTTGACAATTCGCCTGGATCATCAGCCTATTGAGACGGATTCAATTCTGATTGTGTCAGATTTACCTGATCGTACGGCAGGATCGGATGGTGCCAAAATCGTCCTTAACAGTGAAAATATTTCCTTCTATAAAAATCTGGGTATGTCTGAACTTTTACAACAGGTTGGAGGAATTCAGGTGGAATCCACCGGGAGTGGTACAAACAATGTTTTTATCCGGATACATGGTGGTTCTTCCAGTCAGGTTCTGGTGTTGCTCGACGGGCAAAGATTGAATAATCCGCAGACGGGTTCGGTGGATCTGGGGATGATTCCGATAAAATCACTTCAAGAGATTGAAATTATTCGCCAGGGTAATACAGCAATTTTCGGAAATAATGCATTCGATGGTATCATCCATTTTAAAACCAGAAAAATTGACAAAGCTCAATCGGTTTCGATCGGAACATCGGTCGGCTCTTTCTCCTCAACTGCAGGTGAGGTGATAATGGATGCCAATTTATCCAGGCTGCAGATAACTGGCAATTATCATCAGGATTATTCTTCCAACCACTTTCAATATCCTCATGAAGGCGAAAATTATACCCGGGAAAATGCCTGGACCAGATCCCGCAGAGTATTCGGGAAAGTGAATTTTACCTCTTCGAGAAACAGTTTCGATCTTCTGATGAATTTACATAAAAACGAATTTGGTTTGCCTTCCGCCTTCTATGAAGAGATGCTTCATCATGGTGCACGTGCGTTAGTTCAATTCGTCACCATGCAATTGAATCATGAGTGGTATGCCGGTCCGGATCTTTATGTCAGGAATCTTATAGGATATAATGCTGCAGATCAGTTTTTTAACAATGAAAATGATCCCTCCGGTTTTACCAGATACAAGACAGAGCAGATAAACCGGACTTATGAATTCAAATCAGATATTTTTTATGAGCCTCATCAGGATGTTCAGTTCAGAAGCGGTATTAGTTATTTGCAGGAACAGCTGAATGGGAAAAATCTGCTTTATTCAGAGAGCAGTATCGGTAAAAAATCCCGGGAAACATACTCGGTCTTCGCCGCTGCGGACTGGAAATTGTCTATACTGAAGACCCTTCTTAAAGCCAGTTCTCTGCGGGTTGCTGTAAGGTACGAAAGATATTTTAATCTTCGGGGTAGTTTTTATCCCTATGCAGGTATCTCCCTTGTTCCGAAATTTCTTCCATTTTTTTCAGTTTCCGGCAGCTGGGCAAAAGTAATTCGATATCCGGATTTTAACAGTCTCTTCTGGAAAGGAGATGCCAGATCGAGTGGTAACCCCGAGTTGCTTCCGGAACGAAAGGAGCAGTGGAATCTCGGAGTGCGACTAAAATTTCCGGGCGATTACAGTCCAGTTTTGAATACCTATTTTTATTCTGAGAAAATTGAGGATCTCATTTTCTGGCATCGGAATGTACAGGGAATCTGGGAGCCGAGAAATGAGGAAAAAACCAGCAGGCGTGGCATAGACCTTCAACTGAACCAGGCGGTGTGGAAAGAACGAGTCCAATGGCAAATCAGCTACAGTTATATTGATGCCCGGAATAAAAGCGATGAACCGAACAGAAGCGATAAAAGAATTGTATTTATTCCGGAACATACGGTTTCATCTTCAATGACTCTGAGGTATAATCCATTACAATTAATCGTGGCATACCGTTATGGCAGCCAGCGGTATGTAACCGCTGCCAATACCGGCACTCCGCTGGATCCATATGAAATCTGGGATCTTTCTATTATTTATGGTTGGACGTTATCTGATTTTCAACTGGAATTCAGCACCGCCTTCAAAAATATAACAGAGCGCCGGTATGAACTTATCCGCGGATATCCCATGCCAGGCCGTCAGGTCCAGTTAAGTGTTGCTGTAAAATACAACTCATTTTAAAAAGAGGATGCAAAATGCTAAACAAAACTCTGATAATCCTTCTTCTATTTTGTTTTTCCATATCGGGTCAGATTCCTAAAAGTGCCTATGTAGTGAATACTCTGGGCGAAAATCTGACAATTGTTGATCTTCAAAACCACACTGTATCAGGGATTTCCGTGCCACTGGGCCTTTACGCGAA
>JAFGSO010000323.1 GCA_016934605.1 Calditrichota bacterium
TACCCCATTAGATTCCCTCTAATGATAATAAAAAGTACGATGTCAATGACCATACGCAGCTCTATACCGCGTCATTTAAATTAAAAAAAAATCCGAGTTTTGTCAATAGGGTAATCTAAATTTTGAAGATTAAATCCTATGAAAAACGGCGCACAATATATTCAGTTATAAACGCTGAATCAAGACAAAAATATTAATTTTCGGGAAACGGTAATAGTTCCATTTTCAACTCGGAATCCGTTATTTCTTTCATGATTATTCGCTTTAATCTTCCCTCCCGCCAGTCAGAAATTTGATTATCATAAAAATCACTGAGAAAATTGCCGCTGTTACCCCCGGCAAGAATACTGAAATAACCATCTGGCTGACTCCAATCCGTAATAAATCGCATCGAAGGACCTACAATCATCCGGAAAGTTTTATCATAAATGTAAGATCCCACATTCACCGTTGTGCCATTTCCCCCCGCAGGAAAGGGACCCCGGTTTAATACAATATCAGTTAACGGAATCTGCCCGAGTACATGCCGAAAAGTCAATTGATGTATTTTCCCCCAGCGCCAATCCTCCATTTCATGACTCATACTGTTTTCCATAAATGATAAGGCATCTCGAAAACTTATGCGAATTATATCCGATCGATTTTCCTGCTGCACAGTCCGCATATCATCATACCAGAGAGATTCCTCCTGATCAAATAAACCGGCAAAAATGCGAAAATAAAAGTTCGGCAGGTCGGTAAATTGCTGAAACAAATCTTCGCCCATTTCATCCAGAAAAATGTTCCGTATCAGATAAAATTTGAATACTTCATATATCGCAGCAGGAATGCTCTCTTCATCCATGGTATAATCCCAGTTTTTCCACATCAGAACAACCTTCTCTTCATCATCAGTTAAATCCGGAATCCGGAATAATTCAGAAATAACTACCGGGATGATCTCTTCTGCCAGCAGATCCCGGTTATCCAACTGAAAACGTCGCATATCATCAGAAGATATCTTACCGGCAGCCCTGATGAGTTCATGAATACGTAAGCTACGATAGGGAGGCTCCCAGTATTCAGAAAGATAATAGGAAAAGGATTCGTCGATCTTATTATTAGCAGTAACGATATATCCACTGGAGGGATTCAGAAGGGAAGGCATCTTTCGAAATGGTACCCAGGAACTCCAATTCATATCAATATCGCTGCCGTTCCGCGGCAGAACACCATCTTCATAAGACCTGACCGGAATTTTTCCGGCCAGTCTATAACCTATATTTCCCTCGCTATCTGCGAATATAAAATTCTGTGCAGGAACCCCATAACTTTGAAGTGCCTTTTCAAAATCTGACCAGTTTTTGCTCCGTGCAAGTTCAATAAAACACCTGAGTTCATCGGAAAATTCCCATCCGGTCCAGCGCAGAGAAATTGGTGTTTTTTCTGTCGAGATACCGAGAACTCCATTAAAGATGGGCCCTTTATCTGTATAATAAGTCCTAAAATTGATGTCCGCTTTATCTTTCACTCTGATAACTCTATCCTTAACCGCTAACGGTCTCCGGTCTTTGCCGTTTACATAATAAAGATTCACTGTATCTATAGCTTCAATAAAATAATCGCAGTCATCTATCATACCACTGGTGAGACCCCAGGAGATATCTTTATTGCGACCTATTATTATGCCCGGGGAACCCGGAAATGAAAAGCCTGCTACCTCCAGATCCGGTGATGAAAGATGAAGTTCTATCCATACAGAGGGAAACTGCATCTGAAGATGTGGATCATTTGCCAGCAGAGCCTTTCCGTTTTCTGATCTTCCAGGTGCTATCACCCAGCTGTTGCTGCCCGCGCCAAAACTGTTGATCCCGAGGAAATTGTAAAGCTGACGGGTGATCTCTGAAATACCAGGATTTCCCTTTTTCAGAGGACCTGGAGAAATGATTTCCGGATAATCAAACGACCTGGGAAGAATCTCAGAAAATTTTGCCTGCGGCAGCTTTTTAGCTAACTGCCAGTAAAAGAAATCTGCTTTCCAGTTAAAATTTAATAACCATGCCATTAAACGGTTCTGTAAAAGACAATCCTGGGGGGTCCATTTCTCAGGAGTAAAATCCATCAGTATGAATTCAAGGGGAAATTCATCCCGGATTTCATCCATATATGCATTTATCCCGCTTGAGTAATGTATCAGCCATTGCCGGGATTCTTCGGAAATCTTGGAATACAATTCCATGGTAATAGAGTCCAGGCCAAGAGTTTGAAAAAGTCTATCTGCTGCAACGGTTGTATCTCCGAAAACTTCAGAAAGTTGTCCTTTGGAAATGCGCCTCATCATATCCATCTGCCACAGACGTTCCTGAGCCGTTACATAACCCGATGCGAAAATCACGTCCGCAGTGGTCTCACCCTCGATATGAATAACACCATTGCTATCCCTCACTATATAAGTCTTACCTGTAAGACCCTTCAGGTAAATCTGTCCGGTATAATCCGGTTCCATTTTATTTATTTGAACATAAATAAAGAGGCCGGTAGCAATAACAAGGATGATAATGAAAATGAGACTGCCCAAAAGAATATTTCTGACCATAATGGAAAATACCTCCACACCGCAAGTAGGGCGGTTCTTTTTCAGATGATAGTAGATACAGCAGAACTTTTTCTTAAATCATCATATATAATATAAGGAATTCTAATTTCTAATACAGGGATTTGAAAATCCGAAAACAAATTATTACCTTATTATCTGGAATGATGGATAGAACAATAAGAAAAACCGGCATTTTCCCGGGAGTGTTTCTGGTACTGCTAATCAGCAGTCCATTTTTATTATTGTTTCCGCAGGATAGTCTGGAAATAAAATACTCTATTGTCGGAATGAATTTTTACCACGATCATGATGTCATCAAACTGAAAGTTCCGAGCTGGCTTAGCAGCAGTGAATTGATATTGCAGATAAAACGCTCAATTATGTGGCCCGGTGAGCCTCCTCCCCGGAAAACGACATATATTTATGTATTCAAGGAGACTGATCAGATTGGTGATGTTTCCAGAACAGGTGCCGTATACATCCCGGAGAAGGGATTCATCTGGAGCCTTTCTGGTTGGGATCCACTGGAACCACCGAATACACCCCCTTCCGAGGAAGACCTGAGGTTATATTATTATTTTATCGACAGAGTTATTCAAAACGGATCCACTCTGAATAATTCCAGAATCCGATCCCAGATTGCCCATGAATATTCACTGACACTCGCTGAGCTGGATTCAATATGCAGCTGGGTTAAATATTGGCTGATGAAAAAAAAGGCGGAACAGGAAAAAAGGCGGGAATCTTATTCCGATAATACAGACAGGGAGAAGCAAGAATAACTTCCCCCTTTTAACATGGATTATTGAATACGAGCCAGATAATTGCGTGCCCTTGGAACAAGCTCGGAATCCGGATAAAGATCGAGTAATTCCTGAAATTCCTGCTTTGCTCTATCTTGATTTCCCAGTTGATAGTAGGATTGACCCAGTTTGAACTTAGCCCAGTCGTTTTTATTAGATTTTGGAAACTGTGAGGAAACTCTTTCAAAAGCCATAATAGCTTCCTGATATCGGCCCAGAGCATAATAACTTTCACCGATCCAGTA
>JAFGSO010000324.1 GCA_016934605.1 Calditrichota bacterium
TTTAAATGATTCAACCGGTAATATACCCAGATTCCGAACCTGAATTTTCAGATCAAATTCAATTCCCGAAACCGGATAAGATGGTATGATCCACAGTGAATCGACTCCAATATCCGTTTCTTTTTTCCGGACGGAGTTCTCAAATCCGGGTGTCCCACGGAATTTAAGCGAGTTTTTCCAGTTCATCTCTGAATTGTCCGGAATCATGATCACTTTTTCATCTGAAAATCCGGGCGTATTACCCAGAGAATATTGATAAACCTGGATAGAATTTCCGGCTGAATCTGTCAGAAAAACTGTTTCCGTAAGGGTATTTGACCAGCCGTAACTGCCGAAACTGCCATCGTCAATAGTCATAATAAGTGCTTCGGGCGGAAGCAAATTATCGTAAGAAGTTGAATTTGCAAAATAACTGGCATCCAGAATCACACCATACTGTCCCGGAGCGAGCATTAAACCGGAACCGGTATCCTGGATATAATCCAGCTCGTTATCGTCACCGATCTGCCATCCCCGGAGATTTGCCACCGAGTTACCGCTGTTAAATATTTCTACAAACTCGTTGTGATTTTCCAGGGTATCCGGATCAAACATGATCTCCGAAAGTATTACCTGCGCGTCAGAAATTTTTGGGTAAATAAAAAAGGATACTATGAAACCATATAACGATATTGCATAATATAAAGCTCTGAGAACATCTCCCGGAGATGTTCCTGTAGATCCTGCACACATATCAACCTCCCTCTCCAAAGGTTAACTGTTATTATTTATCATCAAAGAATCTGGAGGCATCCTCCCATCCAGTCCAGGTGTTCAGATAAATTTTCACACTACCGATAAAAGCCTTCATTGAGGCTTCCAGCGGTATGCTCTGCTTATCCGGTGAAAACCAGCCTTCAAACTTATCCTTCACTCCGGCAATTCCGACAAATTTTAACCGCCCATCTACATAAAAGGAAAAAATATTTCTATCCTTCAATTCAATTTCTTTCAGTTCTCCGGAAAAATTGATTTTCATATATTTGAATTCATTGTACACAAACACCGGCATCATTTGCCCGAAGGTATTTCTGGACATGGCCCGGGCATAATAAAGCATGGACAGGCTGTCGAACACTTTCCCCGGAATTGTTGCCGAACAATCTGCATTAACGATCATGGCATCCGGAGTTTTCCGCTCTATTCTGATATCTACTTCATTCCTGCTGTAGTCAAAATTGTATTCTGTAAACAATGTATCGTTGCCTTTTTTTTCTATGCTTCTGAAAAGATGAGAATAAAACGAATCTGCATCAACCCAGCTTTCATACATATCGTGAATTGTAATAAACGGCAGACCCGGACTAGAATCTACAAAAATACGGCAGCGAAACACTTCGTTTTTCCCGATGGTATCACTTTCCAGAACCTTCAGTTTAAGTTCACCCAGTTTGATGAAAGACCATTTTACTTTATAAATCAATTCTTCACCTATCACCCAGTTAAGAAAGGGATCAGGTTTTTGATTTTCCGGGATTGCGGTATATTGTGCTATGAGGATGAACAAAACAACAGGAAAAAATTTTATTTTCATCATGTTTCATCATCCTTAAAACTGGTCAGACTCACCTCGGGAATCACAATATCCTTCAAAGCTTCAACAAAATACCTGTCTGTCATTCCACCAATAAAATCGCGAACTTTCTCTGCATTATTGGTAAAACTCAGGTAAGATTCATGTTTCGAGCGCAGAAATTGCTTATAAATTCGGGAGCTTTTATTTCCGGTCATTAAATCGTTCAGAAAAACATGGAAAAGCAGATTAAATCCACGTTTGATCTTGTCATGATCTCTTTTTAAACGTTTACTGTAATATATTGCCTGATAATTGAATTTTTTCAACCGCAGTAACAAATTCGAGATTTCCTGACTGAACCGTATAAATGGTTTGTCCAGGCTGTTAAAGACAACGTCCTTTACCAGCGTATCGATTATTTCCCCATTGGTACTGCCCAGTTCAGAGCGGATATCCTGCGGTATATCCTCCCTTTTTATCAAGCCAATCCGGATAGCGTCCTCGATATCCTGTCCGATGTAGGCAATGGTATCTGAAATACGAACGACGCAACCCTCGAGAGTTGCCGGCATCATTTCCACATCTTTTCCTGCCTTCCGTTGCTGAATATACTGTTGCAGATCACCTTCAGTTTTGTCGGGCACAGGCTGCAGTTTCTGATCATGCACTTCTCCATCATGAGAGAGGATACCGTCCCGCACCTGAAAAGTCAGATTTAATCCCCGGCCATGCTTGGCGAGGTGATCCACGATATGCAGGCTCTGAATATGATGATGATATTGCCCGATTCCCTGCTTCTCGCATACTTCCGAGAGAAATTTTTCCCCATCATGGCCGAAAGGTGAATGTCCCAGATCATGAGCCAGAGCAATCGCTTCAATCAAATCCTGGTTCAGTCCCAGAAAGCGCCCAATTGTACGCGACACCTGGGCAACACTCAATGTATGAATACTTCTGGAAGACAGCATTTCATCCAGCTGGGAGGCAAAGTAGATTACCTGGGTTTTTCCGGAATATCTCCTGAAGGCCCCGCTGTAAAGAATACGGTCGCGGTCCAGGGCAAAGGGACTGCGCGGATCTTCAGTTTCCAGATGGATACGTACCGCATCACCGCTCCGAACAGCATAATCTGAAAGATTCGCTTCTGTTTTATCTATGACGTTCTTCTGTAAATTTCGGAAGAATTCATCGATCTCTCTTTTTCGATCGGACTGTTTTTTCGCCCTGTCACTGCTCAATTTTTAAACTTCTTTCCTGGTGAATATTATTGTTCGAGGAAAATGCCCCGGTGTGCATCCTTCTTCATGTTCCTCACCAACTCCTGTATGGACGTTTCCCCTCTTTTGGTAAGAAACGAAAAAATCATTGGTAGATTCACGCCCGAAAGTACATAATATCCCGGTTGTGACCGTGACAGTAACCGGGCCACCGCCCAGCAGTTTCCCCCCCGTATATCAACCATAAA
>JAFGSO010000325.1 GCA_016934605.1 Calditrichota bacterium
GATCAATATAAACCGGTATTCCACCTCCTCCGGCCGCCACAACAACGATATCATTTTCCACCAGTAATTTTATAACTCTTTTACCAACAATCTCTTTTGGATGCGGAGATGGCACCACTCTCCTCCACCCTCTTCCCTTATCTTCTTTCAGAACCCACCCGGGTCTCCGACCCATTTCTTCAACTTTATCCGGATTATAAAAAGGCCCCACAAATTTAGTGGGATTTTTAATGGAGGGGTCATCGGGATCTACCAGAACCTGCGTGACGATAGTCGCTATTTCCTTTCGGATACTATGGTCTTTCATCTTGTTCTGCAGGCATTGCTCAATCATATATCCCATCCCGCCTTCTGTATCTGCAACGATAACTCCCAGCGGCAACACCGGAACAAGATGACGTGCTTCTTCCACGCGGATGAGCGCATTACCAACCTGGGGACCATTACCGTGAGTGATCAGTACCCGGTAATCTGAAGCAATGAGTTGAACTACCCCTGCCAGGCTTTGCCGGGTATTGGCAAACTGCTGATGGATATTTCCTTCTTCAAACTGCTGACTGATGGCATTTCCGCCCAGAGCAACCACAATTGTCTTGGACTTTTTCATACCGGAACCGGGTCGAATTTTGTTATATTTTTCACTCTACGTTACTTAATATTTCACCAATCCGGGATCATAATCAACTGAAAAAAAATAAATGCCGGGAGAATAAGTCCTCCCAGCATTTATCAGAACAAAGGTTGAAAATTATAAGATTGTTTTCAGAGCATCCCGCAGATCCGGTTTTCCGATCTCCTGAAGATCGTAGGTTACCCGGACGGCCGGTTTGTTGATGTTTATCAGTTTCCGCAAATCAATGGGAGTTCCAATGATGACCACATCACATTCTGTCTGGTTAATCGTTTTTTCCAGATCTTTTATCTGCTTTTCGCCATAACCCATGGCAGGTAAGAGTACCCCGATTTCAGGATATTTCTGAAATGTTTCGGCAATCGTGCCGGCGGTATAAGGTCTTGGATCAACCAGTTCCAGAGCGCCGAATTTTTCTGCAGCAACAACTGCCGCTCCATAGGTCATTTCACCGTGGGTGAGGGTAGGTCCGTCTTCAACCGCCAGAACTCTTTTACCCCGTATAAGATTATAATCTTCTACAAAAATCGGAGAAGCGGCTTCTATGATCATGGCACCGGGATTGACACTGAAAATGGAATCACGCACCAGGCGGATATCTTCACGGTTTGCAGTATCTACTTTGTTGATAACGATTATGTCTGCCATTCGCAGATTTGCCTCTCCAGGATAGTAGAACAGTTCATCGCCGGGCCGATGGGGATCTGCAACCGTAATATGAATGTCCGGTTTGTAAAATGGCATATCGTTATTACCGCCATCCCATACAATGACATCAGCTTCTTTTTCAGCTTCACGAAGGATAGCCTCATAATCCACTCCTGCGTAAATTACATTTCCCCGAACGATATGCGGCTCATATTCTTCCCGCTCTTCGATGGTACAATCATATTTATCCAGATCGGACAATTCTGCATAGCGCTGAACTCTCTGTTCAACCAGATTTCCATAGGGCATGGGATGCCGGATGGCCACGACCTTTTTTCCGGAATCTCTCAAAATTTCGATGACTTTCCGGGTGGTCTGGCTTTTTCCGCTTCCGGTTCGAACGGCACAGACCGCCACCACCGGTTTACTGGATTTCAGCATGGTTCGTTGCGGACCCATCACTTTAAAATCGGCACCTGCGGCGTTCACTGCTGCAGATCGACTCATGACATAATCGTAGGGAACATCGCTGTAAGCAAAAATAACCTCATCTACCCCGAACTTCCGGATCAGTTCAGGCAATTCATATTCCGGGTATATTTTGATCCCTTCCGGATAAAGTTTCCCGGCCAGTTCTTTGGGATATTTCCGATCGTCAATATTGGGAATCTGCGTGGCCGTGAAAGCTACCACTTCGTACAGTTCATTGTCCCTGAAAAAGGAATTGAAATTGTGAAAATCGCGACCTGCTGCGCCCATTATAATAACTTTAATTCGTTCCATTACTCATCTCCTTCACTGAATCAAAAAAAGTTTGAAATAGAGTGATTCATCCGCTCAGTTTCCATCGGAGGGAATTAACCGGAGTCCATTCCGGTTAATTCCATTCATCTCAGGAGACTGGTCGTTAAAAAAAGTGTTTAAAAGTGTACTATTCTTATTGGAAATAAAGGTGAGACTTCAACTGAAACCATACCATTGGCGACAACTGACAAGATAACTCTGATAAATGATAAACATATCTACAGAATACATTAAATTGCTATCGTGTTATTTTTCCGTATTGAATATTTCAGTAAGCTCTTCTATTTCGCAGAGTGTCCATAAATGCGCGTACTCCCTTGACCGCGGCAGATATCGTGCTCACCGTCTCCACTACCGGCGATTCTAATTCGGCTCGCAGGGTACGTTCAAAATCGACAACATCTTCGGCTACATTCTGAAATCTGTCCACAATATTTTGAATTCCATGAATCTGATAGTGTATGGACTGTGTGACCTGAGTCAGATTAGTGGTAATTTCGTCAAGATTTGTTAAGATTCCCGGCAGATTCTGATTCACGGTTTTGGATGTAATTTCCAGATTTTTGGCTGTCCGGCGAACTTGCAGAAGAGAGGGTATGGCAAAAATAATCAGCAGCAGAAACGCAACCGCAATAATCAGCAAACTAATTTCCCATAGCATACTTTTCCTCCTTAATATTTAGGACCGCCTAAGCCTTTTTCTTCCGGGTTCCTTTTTCCTGTTTCTCCTCTTTATAAGCGTCCACGCCGGCATCGATTGCTTTCTTCAATCGGGTACGGCTCTCGTCAACTGTTTCCTTACCCTTCTCGGTTATTTCCTGAACCTGGCCTTCTACTTCTTCTACTTTTTTTCTTGCTAATACTTCCAGTTCTTTCAAGCGTTGGATGGCGGCATCGTATGCTTTTTTACTTCTTTCCAGAGTGTTATCGTATTCTTCCTTGGCACGATTGGTCAGTTCATCGGCTTTTTTTCCTATCTCATCCCGCGTTTCCTTCCCGCTCTGCGGGGCATATAGAAGTGCAAAAGCAGCTCCTATGAGTCCACCAAAGAAAAAACC
>JAFGSO010000039.1 GCA_016934605.1 Calditrichota bacterium
ATCTTCCCTGAAATCGAAAATGTTGCCGTTTAAGTAGGCATTGAGTCCGGAAGGAGTACCTATCCAGACATATCCATCCTGATCTCCGGCAATTGCAAAACAGGAATTATTTTTTAAATTGTCGTTCTCAGTAAAGCGAAACCAGTTTAATGTTCCATTATTTTCCTGGCGATAAATGACACCCTGTCTATCTGTACCTATCCATAAATTATTGAAAATATCCATTGCCGCAGACGCTGCCGGAGCTCCATCGAGCCTTAGCTGATCCGGAAAGCCGTTTTTTTGCCAGGTTGAACTATCGAATGCTGCATCGCTAAAAGCAGTCCCCTGGTAACAGACCAGCGGCTCGCGGCTTGTGACAGCCGGAGTCATTATCCACAGGCATTGCCTGGATTGATCGAGCATAAAATCGGTCACTACCAGAAAATCTGGTGCATTTACAGTATATGAAAGAAAATGTCGAACAGAGTCCGGCGGTTCCACGATAATCGTGTCGTCCTGAGCTACGGAGCAGATCCATAATTTCCCTGGGTTGGTATAGTTGTTGAAATGATAAAATTTATTTTCTGGTGTCACAATAATGAGACCCCCGTTCCATGTACCAACCCACATGTTTCCCTCGGTGTCCTCAAAAGCTTTCTGGGTGTTGGATGTGGCCTGCCAACCACTGAAGTAGCGGTAGTTCTGCCAGACGCCGTTGGCCCGGCGAACCGATAGTCCTATTCCACGCTGATCACCGAAGATTCCCGCATTCAACCATAGTTCACCCCTGGAATTCAGCGTCATATGTCCCATCGTATTATCGATGGGGCTGTTAAATTTTATTTTTCGTCCTGAGCTTGAGTTTTCCAGACCTTTTTGGGACAACGATACCCACAAGTCTCCGGACCCGTCAAAATCGAAATCGGTAATAGTATTGGCGGTTGTTCGGTAGATCTCTTGAAATTGCGATCCGGTGAAACTGTAAATTATTTTCGAATTGTGCATGTAGAGGTTGTTTTGTTTAATACGGATATTTTCAATGGGGGTAAAACCATAATTCCGGAATGTCTGAAGATCGTATTTGCATAAACCATTTCCGGTTCCGACATACAGGGTATCGGCCCTGGAATCCAATGATAATATATTGTTTCCGGGAAGTCCGTCGGCATCGGTGAGTATCTCCCAGTTTTCGGCTGCTTTCAGGTTGTTTCTCAGAAAATTTCCCGGGGCATTAAAGAGTCCGTTATTGCTGGCCACCCAGACTCTTCCGGAAAAGTAATGGATATCAGAAAATGAATCAAAATTCTGATTAAAATTAGTGAAAAAATCCCTGAATTTGAATATTTTTTCTTCCCGATCGAAGAGATAAACTGCTACCATATTTTTTGAAGCAATCCACAGGGTATCTTCAATGGCATCCAGCGCCATAATCTGATTTCCATCCAGACTGAAATCCTCCGAAAAGGTCTGGTCGGTATGGTTATAAAAAGTAATGGATCCATAAAGTGTACCAAGAATTGAGATATTTTTGTCAGACCTGGTCATACACTGGTAGGTGTGATCGCTAAGTCCTCTTTCCGAGGTGAACCGGGAAAAATCATTCCCGGAGAGTGGATAGATTACAAATCCCCCTGTGGTGGCCAGAAAAAGTGAGTCGTTCACAATCTGAATCTGCCTGACATCATTGAGGTTAGTGATAACTTCCCAATTGAATTCCACGGCCTGTGTAGCATTGGAAGAAAGCAGGCAGAAAATTACAGCAATCCAGGTATTTTTCATATGTGAATCCTGTTGCCCGGGATTTAAAGTTTAACTTATTTTCACTATACTTTTTTTATATGAAAAGGTTCAAATAATCCTGATATTTTACTTTATTTTAGTAAGCAGATCAGTCATCTCGATCGCAGACAGTGCCGCATCCCAACCTCTGTTCCCGGCTTTTGTCCCGGCCCTCTCGATAGCCTGTTCCAGCGTATCGGCGGTAATAATACCGAAGATCACCGGGAGGCCTGTTTCCAGGGAGGTCTGAGCGATTCCCTTCGATACTTCCGCGGCGATATAATCAAAGTGAGGGGTGGCGCCGCGGATCACTGCACCCAGGCAGATCACCGAATCATATCGTCCGGTTTTGGCCAGGTGCCGGGCTATGACCGGAATCTCAAAAGAACCGGGTACCCAGTAAATATGAATATTTTCATCGTCTGCCTTGTGCCTGTTCAGACAATCCAGTGCTCCTTCCAGCAGTTTCGAAGAGATGAATTCATTAAACCGGCTGATGACAATAGCAAATTTTTTATTCTCGGCGGATAAAATTCCCTGAAAATGTTGCGGCATAGCAGCTCCCTTCAATTATTTAAATGTCAGTGTATTTTTCTGCATTAACAAGTACTTTATTGAGAATCATTTTTGAGATCTCAGCAGGAATTCTATGGATTCTCTTTTTTATTAAACAGCAAAAGATGTCCCAGCTTCTGCTGCTTGGTTTTTAGATAATTTTCGTTTACCGGGTTGGGATAAATTTCAATGGGAACCCGTTCCACAATTTCCAGTCCATATCCCTGCAGACCCACCAGCTTCTTGGGATTATTGGTCATCAATCTGAGTTTTTTGATTCCCAGGTCAATCAGCATCTGGGCACCCAGGCCATA
>JAFGSO010000326.1 GCA_016934605.1 Calditrichota bacterium
ATATTGAGATAACTACCGGCTTTATCGTTTGTACCGCTGGCACGCCCGCCTCCAAAAGGTTGCTGTCCTACAACGGCACCGGTTGGCTTATCATTGATGTAATAATTTCCTGCCGCGTTCACCAGAATTTTATCAGCCAGTTCAATGGCATACCGGTCTTTAGCAAAGATAGCCCCGGTAAGCGCATAGGGAGATGTCTCATCACACAGATGAAGTGTTTCTTCATATTTATTATCATCATAAATATAGAGTGTCAGCACCGGGCCAAAGATTTCTTCCTGCATTGTACGGAATTTCGGATTGGTGGTAACGGCAATGGTGGGTTCAATGAAATAACCTTTACTGTCATCATAATCACCGCCATGGATAATTTCTGCTTCGTCTGAATCCTTGATATAATCGATATATTCGGTTATAGTTGAAAATGCGCCTGCATCGATAACGGCATTCATGAAATTGGAAAAATCTTCTACATCTCCCATCTTCACTGTTTGCAGTTCATCGATCAGGTAATCTTTCAGGTCTGGCCAGAGAGATTTGGGTATATAGGCTCTGGATGCGGCCGAGCATTTCTGGCCCTGGTATTCAAAGGCACCGCGAATAAGTGCCACACCCAGTTCCTGCAGATCGGCACTTTTATGAGCAAATACGAAATCTTTTCCTCCGGTTTCGCCAACAATCCGCGGATACCATTTGTAAGACCTGATATTTTCTCCCACTGTTTTCCACATTCCCTGGAAGGTGGCGGTACTGCCCGTAAAATGAATACCAGCCAGTTCAGGAGAATTCAAAACCGGATTACCCACCTGGCTACCCCGGCCCGGGATAAAATTAATGACACCATCAGGAAGTCCTGCTTCCTGAAACAATTTCATAAGAAAATAGGCTGAATACACGGCACTGGAGGCTGGTTTCCACAGGGAAACATTTCCGACAATAACCGGTGCGGAAGGAAGATTTCCGGCAATAGATGTAAAGTTGAAGGGCGTGACTGCAAAGACGAAACCTTCCAGAGGGCGATATTCCATTCGGTTCCAGGTTCCGTGGGGTGAATAGGGCGGTTGTTGTTCAAAGATTTGCATCGCATAAAAACTGTTGAATCTGAAAAAATCGATGAGTTCGGCGGCTGAATCAATTTCCGCCTGAAAAACATTTTTACTCTGGCCCAGCATGGTGGATGCATTCAGCGTGTCCCGCCATGGACCGGACAGTAATTCAGCCGCCTTCATGAACACGGAAATGCGATCCTCCCAGGAAAGGGCAGCCCATTTTTTACGTGCTTCCAGGGCAGCTTTAACAGCCATTGCGACTTCTTTTTCTCCTGCCTGATGAAAATGTCCAACTACTTTTTGATGATTATGGGGCAGAACGCATTTTTCCAGTTTACCTGTTTTTACTTCTTTTCCCCCGATAATGAGAGGGATTTCAATCTCCTTCTGTTTAAGTTCAACCAGTTTCTTTTTCAAGCTGTCTCTTTCCGGAGATCCCGGCAGGTAAGATTTAATAGGTTCATTAGAGGGAAGCGGCAGATTAAATTTTGCATTTAACACAATTGACCTCCTTTTTATTTTTAAATTCTGATGAATTGATAAAAATCGAAGTAATAAAAAATGTAAGGAAATTCACAAAAAATGTCAATTGCTTTAATAAAGAGAATCTTGAATCGGGTCTAGATGAATAGACTCAGTTGTGCAGAAAGCAGGCACTATGAAGAAGTTATTCAGAATAACTCTTGTCCAAAATAAGGTTTTTTAGTGTCTTGTTTTTTGATGTCACTGAATTTCTTTATAGATATACCTTTGACTTCAGCCCGGCGATTCAGAGCTGTGAAATCTCCCAATCAAATGTCATTCCCGCGAAAGCGGGAATCCATTTTTCATTTATTTTACTGAATTCTTCAACAAGTTAGACAAAATCATTTTTCATTGTCTTCATGTTTTCAAACAATCTCTTCATTGCCGGGGAAAGGGATATTACCATCCCCCTGAACCCGCTGAACACCTGCCATGGTCAGAGAAATGAAATTCATCGGAGGTGTGTTCGCAGGTGATATGTCAAAATTAATTTTGACATTCCGATGTATAATGCAGAAACCAAACATTTCGAGCCGTAACCGATTAAACGATTCGTTCGCGGTGCTGATTTTTATTTTAAGCAGTTAAAATGTAAATTTGGTTTTACGTTAGGGAACTTTTTCAGTATTATTATCAATTACATTGAAGTCAATTTTACCGGAAATGTCAAATGGTAAAAAAACTGATTATTCCCCCGGATTACAAACCACTGCTCGACCTGAAAGAAACAGAGCTGGCCATCCGGAGTATCAAAGAATTTTTTCAGATCAACCTGGCATTTGAACTGAATCTCATCCGGGTTACAGCGCCTTTATTCGTGAAGTCCGATACCGGCATCAATGATAATCTCAGCGGAATTGAACGCCCGGTTTCCTTCATTGTACCTGATCTCGAGAATGCCGGCGTGGAGATTGTGCAATCTCTGGCAAAATGGAAAAGGTTGATGCTGGCTGATTACCGGTTTTCAGTTGGTGAAGGCCTTTATACTGATATGAATGCTCTCAGACCCGATGAAAAACTGGATAACTTGCACTCTATTTATGTCGATCAGTGGGACTGGGAAAAGGTAATAGCCGAATCGGATCGTAATCTTAACTTTCTGAAAGAAGAAGTCAGTAGAATCTATAAGGTAATTAAACGAACGGAAAAGTATATTTGTTACCAGTATAAGGAGCTTTCACCGGTACTTCCGGAAAATATCACCTTTGTCCATGCAGAGGATCTGGTAAGGGAGTATCCGGAACTTACCGCGAAGGAGAGGGAAAAAGAAATCTGCAGACAATTCAGATCGGTTTTTCTGATCGGAATCGGAGCGGATCTGGCAGACGGCAAACCGCATGATGAGCGGGCTCCTGATTATGATGACTGGATTACTCCCACCGGGAATGGATATCGGGGATTGAACGGTGATATCCTTATTTACAATCCGGTTCTGGATGATGCATTTGAACTTTCTTCCATGGGAATCCGGGTAAGTCCCCAATCGTTGCGGAAACAGCTTGAATTGAAGGAGACAACTGACCGTGAAAATCTGTACTTTCACCGGCGCCTTCTTGGAAATGAATTGCCCCAATCCGTGGGAGGCGGAATCGGTCAGTCCAGACTCTGCATGTTTTATTTAAGAAAAGCACATATTGGCGAAGTGCAGAGCAGCCTGTGGTCAGATGAGACCCGGGAGATTTGTTCCCGGAACAATATCATTCTATTATAAAAACCGGTAGAATTCTGAGGAATTCTTTAACTTAAGTTACTTCTATCTCATAAATAATAAATTGATCACCAAGGGGAGATACCTATGGTCAAAAAAAAATCGGTTACAGAATTTAAACAGGAGAGGGACCGTCTCAATAATATCGTCATGAAATATGCCGGCCTCACCACAAAACGGTTCTTCAGCCTGGATTCACAGGCATATCGGGATGATGGTGTACTCCCGGTAAAAATGAAAGAACTTTTAGGATTGGTGGCTTCACTGGTTCTTCGCTGTGATGACTGCATTAAATATCATATCATTCGCTGTCACGAGGAAGGTTTAACTGATGCCGAATTGGAGGAGGCAATGGCTATTAGCCTGATTGTCGGCGGTTCAATCACTATTCCGCATTTAAGACGTGCCTATGACAGCTGGGAAGAACTCAGACAGGCTGAATTAAAATAAATACTTTTAAAAAACTCATAAAAATGGATGCCATGAAAGAAAAAACAGTTTCACCGGAAAATAAAGAAATAATAAAAATTTTTCAGGAGAATGAAATTACTGAATATTATGTATATAGTGCACTGGCGAAGAGGATAGGCGGTGAAAACGGAAAGGTTTTAAAAAAAATTGCACAGGATGAGCAAAGACATTACCAACAGTGGAAGGAATATTCGGGTGAAGAAGTTCGTCCCCGACGGTTTAAAATTTTCTATTACCGTATAATAGCCCGGTTTCTGGGTATTACTTTTGCTGTAAAGATGATGGAAAAGAATGAAGAAAAAGCGGAAGAAAATTATGGCCGGATAGAAGAGTTATTTCCGGAAACAAGTGCCATTATCAGAGATGAAAAAGAGCATGAAAATTTGTTGCTGGATATGATTGATGAGGAACGAATTAAATATATCGGTTCCATGGTACTTGGATTGAACGATGCGCTGGTGGAACTGACAGGTGCACTTGCCGGTTTTACCCTGGCTCTTCAAAATACACGGATAATAGGGCTGGCCGGCTTGATAACCGGGATTTCAGCTGCTTTATCCATGGGTGCTTCTGAATACCTTTCCCAGAAATCCGAAACCGAGAACAAAGATCCGCTGAGAGCCTCTTTTTATACGGGAGTGGCTTATATTATTGCGGTTGTTTTTCTGGTGTTGCCCTTCTTTATCTTGACCAATTATTATATCGCCCTGTTATTAACTCTGCTGACTGCAATTTTTATCATTCTGCTTTTTTCGCAGTTCGTTTCTATTGTCCGTGATATGCCTTTCATTAAGTTCTTCCGGGAAATGGTATTTATCAGCCTGGGTGTTGCTATAATCTCTTTTATTATAGGATGGTTGTCTCGCATTATTATCCCGATTCAGGAATAATAAGCCGGGAATTTTTATTTCCCGGAAAATGCGGATGAAGTTTCGGAAAGTAATGGAGACAAATCTTTTTGTAAACCATTATTACTGCTTTCCAAAATCAATAAATCCTTCAAAGTAAAACCGTCAAGTACCTGATCTACCGCTTGCTGAACCAGCTGCCATACCGAACGGACCGGACAGGAACTCTGGTGACTGCAATTTTTTAAAAGTCCGGAATGATTGCGGCAGAATTCCTTTGAGTAGAGTTTCCCTCCCAGAATTGTGAGTACTTGGTTAAGTCTGATCTCTTCCGCCGGTCTTGCCAGTGTATAACCGCCTTCCTTCCCTCGGCTGCTTTGGATAAGGCCGGCTATACGCAAAACCCGGCATAATTTGGCCACATAGTGGGGGGACAGGCCTTCCTGCCTGCTCAGTTGTGAAATTGTAAGTCCCTCGATTGAGGGATTACCGCCAATCCTTAGTAGCAACCTTATTCCGTATTCTTCCTGTGCTGTTATTTTCATCGGTAAATGGTTAGTTATATAAATTAAGAACCCTGATATTTCGGGATATTCGAGCTGCACATGGCAATATTTTCCAGTTTGGAGAATTCTTCCGGACTGATTGATGGACCGGCTTTACTGCACATTCTATCAAACACGGTGGTTAGAAGCCCGGCAATTTCTTCCGGGGATTTATTTACAATGTCTTTGCGCTGCATAACAAATTCGGCTTGGCCACTCCGAAAAATCGCAAACAGGGGAGAGGAGGGCAAAAAATCCGACAGAAAACGTTGTCTTAGATATTCTACTGTTTTCTTCTCCATTCCGGCGAAGACTGTTACCAGCCGGTCCGGAATTACCCTGTGCTGGAGTGCCATGGCTACTCCGGGTCT
Source organism: Calditrichota bacterium (assembly GCA_016934605.1). Lineage (GTDB taxonomy): Bacteria > Calditrichota > Calditrichia > RBG-13-44-9 > RBG-13-44-9 > RQOF01. Next base: position 5,518 of record JAFGSO010000326.1, read on the forward strand.
GGCTGAGCCGGCAGCACATCCGCATACCGAATTGATTACCAGCAAAACGGTTTCATCAGTGCTTTTCAGCAACGCCCGATCTATATCATCCAGTGTGAGACATTCAGAAAATCCTACAGCCGTAAGCTCATCCCGCATATACTGAACCGAGTGCGGATCGTAGTTCGGCCGGTATTGTATATCAAATTTATCCATACTCGGACTCCTCAATTTAATTGATAGTTCAGATTGTACCCATCAGGAATCACATAAAACCAAGCTCAAGTTTTGCCTCATCACTCATCATGTCCGGTGTCCAGGGGGGATCCCATACAATCCGGACCTTTGCATCAGAAATGCCCTCCACAGATCTGACTTTTTCTTCCACCTCGGCGGGAAGAGTTCCTGCCACCGGACAGGCAGGTGAGGTGAGTGTCATCTTTATATGAGCCACATTTTTTTGATCGATGGCAATATCATAAATGAGGCCAAGTTCATAAATGTCCACGGGAATTTCGGGATCATAACAGGTTTTGATGATTTCAACTATTTTCTCTTCCAGTTTTTCTTCTCGTGTCTCCTGAAACATCTCGGATTTCTCCTCCGTCTGTTTTCATGAAAATTTATTCTTCAAGCTGTGTTCAATTCTATCCTGAATATATTTTTTCACAGGTCCAAAACTAATTTTCTCGATAATCTCTCCTGCGAAGGCGGACCTGAGCAGTGTGAGGGCACCCGCCTCGGGAATTCCCCTCTGCCTCAAATAGTAAAGTGCTTCCTCGTCAAGCTGGCCAATTGTTGCACCGTGAGAACATTTCACGTCATCTGCAAAGATTTTAAGCTGGGGTTTACTGTCAATTTCGGCTTCCTCGCTGAGGAGCAGATTTTTATTGGATTGAAAGGCATTTGTTTTCTGAGCATCTCTGGCAACATAAATTGTTCCGCTGAATACCGCACGTGCAGCATCATTCAGAATGCCTTTGTACAATTCATTACTGTTGCAGTTCGGTTTCAGATGATCAATATTGGTATGATTGTCTACATGCTGTTCTCCGGACAGAATATAAAATCCGTACAGGTTTGTCTCACAATTTTCTCCGTCAATAGAAAAACCCAGGTTATTTCTGACCAGGGAACCCCCCAGATCGATACTGACTGAATTGACAATGCTCCGGTTTTTCTGATAAAATTGAGTCCGGTCGATGCGATAGGATTTAGTGCTCTCATCCTGAATTTTTATTTCATTTATCATAGCGTTTTCAGCCAGCACGATTTCAGAAACAGAGTTATGAAAATACGGGGCATCGGACAGATGATGATAACTGGTAATGATACTAAGCTGGCTGTTTTGGCCCACTTTAATCAAATTTCTGGGAAAGGCCTGATAAGCGTTGCCATCCGGATGGGCAATATGGAGAAAATGAACAGGTTTTTCCAGGAGTATATGGTCTTTTACTTCAATATATAATCCATTACGGATCAGTGCAGTATTCAGAGCAGTAAAAGGTTCTCCCCTGAAGTCAGCATAACTGGTGATATGCTCCAGAATCCACGGATGATCATTTTTGAGAGCGCTGTCCAGGTCCGAAATGATCAGACCGTCTCCGGAAT
>JAFGSO010000327.1 GCA_016934605.1 Calditrichota bacterium
CCGCCGTTGCGAAAACGAAAAACTGATATTTCGGTGCTGGCAGATCATTTTATCCGCATCTATAACCGTGAAAATGAAAAAAAGATAAAGGGAATTTCCCGGGAGGCTATGGATCGTCTGATGAAATATGATTTTCCGGGAAATGTACGGGAATTGGAAAATATCATCGAGCGGGCGGTGATTCTCAGCCGGTCTGATATTATTGAAACCAGAGACCTGCCACTGCATACGCAGGAATTCAGCGAAAAAGCCGTGCTGGATCCCTATAATTTTCATAACGGCTACGAGGAAAAAGTACGGGCATTTGAAAGGGAGATGATTCTGGCTGCATTGAATCAGACTGACGGTAATCAGAGTGCGGCAGCCCGGCTTCTTGCAATGACCGAGCGCCACCTGCGCTCCCGCATGGAAAAACTGGGTATGAAATGATATTTTTTAGGGCTTCCGATATATTTTATCGAAAATCAAAATAGACTCTGATCTTCATTATAGATTTCACCACACCGATTTATTGGTATGGGGATGTATCAAAAGTCAAATTTTACGAAATAATATAAATTATAATCAATATTTGACACTTAGCCTGCTTAATTCACAAACTTTAACATCATTAGACAAGAAAATGGTTTTTATCTCTGTGCCCTCTGAGCCCTCTGTGGCTATTCCATTTGCCACCGAGCACACAGAGGACACGGAGAAAGACTCACTTTTAAGAAAAAAATGAAGCGAACATACAGAATAATGGATTCTTTAGACACAGAGGACACGGAGAAAGACTCACTTTTAAGAAAAAAATGAAGCGAACATACAGAATAATGGATTCTTTAGACGAGATGTGATCAGATCATTGGAAAGTATTCTCACATGAAAAATTCTTTAAGTCATTAATATATCAGATTTTGTACCCTATTATCATGAAGTTCGTGAATTATTCAGGTTAGAAGATCTTTCCCCCTTCGCCACTATTTTATTAAGAGAGGGGGTTGGAAGTGAAATAGTAAAATGACATTGAGCAGCAAAAATTATATTTATAGACATATTTTGGCTTTTGATACGCCCCCAAACAAAAAGGTAGTTAAAGAATTGAGAAAGAAAATATTTCGCCCTATTGGTCATTTGCTTCGCCCAGATGGTCGAATCTCTGGACCAATGAATTTACATTATATTTCTATAAGATATTGTTTATATTGAATATATAATATTCTTGTAATATCTGGCACGGCATTTGTTTATGTTAAAGCAATGAACGAACAATAAATCATAAAGGAGGAGTAAAATGAAAAAGTTAGTTCAGTTCGCATTCATTGCTTTGATAAGCGCAGGAATCACCGCACCCCTGATGGGACAGGATCCCGCGCAAAAGCAGGAGAAAAAGGATCAGGAACAGGTTCAGCTGAAGGATCAGAATCAGAATAAGGGAATAACCCAGAATAAGGAACAGAACAGGATTATCCACGGACCGAATTTTGTAGATAAGGATGGCGACGGATTCAATGATAATGCCCCTGATCATGATAATGACGGCATTCCAAATGGTCAGGATCAGGACTATCAGGGTGCCGGCAAGTCCAGGAGACCGGCTTATGTGGATAAGGATGGAGATGGAATTGCCGATAATCTGGTTCAGAGACGGGGAAGGGGATATGGAAGGAAAAGTTCTTATGGCCCGGCCAACGGAACTGGCAACCAGGGTGTGCGTCCCCAGAATGGAACCGGTTACGGTCCGGGCGCATCATCCGGAAACTGCGACGGGACCGGTCCCAAGGGGAAAACTAACCGTGGTCCCAACCGATAATAATCTGAAAATATTTAATGAAGCGCTCTCATTCTGACGAGAGCGCTTTAGATATTATCAAACCGAAATTTACTTATGGATATCAGAGCTTATATTCTAAAAACAGTTGTAATAATTACGTTTCTGTTCCTCTGGCTGGAAACTGCTCCCGCACAATGGTATTATTCTCTTTCACTTGAGCAGGAATATAACTCAAATCCATTTGGTTTACCAGAAGGGACTGATGAACAAATTTCCCGTTTTTCCATGGGGATTCAGAAGGAGTGGTCTGCTGTATCTACCCAGTATTTCGGGAGTTACATAAATTTCTATCGACATCCGGACCGGAATCTCTACTGGCATCAGTTATACCTGAGTGGCGGAGAGGATTTTAATTGGAATATTTCCCTTGAAAACCGATTAAACCGGACGGCCTATGATATTTATGATTATCTGACTGTCCGCTCCGGATTAAGCTACAGCAGGAACATGAATCATATTCTGTGGCGCCTGGGTACAACAGCATCCCTGAACAGTTTCAGTGAACTTCCCCAGTTAAACAATTTACTCTTTACTATGTTTAGTTCCTTTAATAAGTCCTTTGCAACGCGAACCAGTTTTATCGGTGTTCTTACTTTCAATTATCAATACTATCTGGAGGAACAAATTTCACAATCGGTACCGGATGATTCTACTCAGAATATGATGTTGTCTGTTGATGGAGTAAACCAGGGAGGTCAGGGGCCCGGATATGGCGGAGGCGGAAAGAACGAATATTATTACTCCTCTTCAACGTCTAATACTATACCAGCATCAGCCGAACTGGTTCTCTCATTGCGTATAGCACAGTCCTTGATGAAGTACACCGGACTTGCTTTTCAATTTACACAGACGTTTGGATTGAGCGATTATGATCGAAACATTGCCGGACTGATTTACAGCTACAATTCAGAATCGCAGATATTTGATGATGCAATGGGATATGACTGCCAGATTTTCGGGGCAGAACTTACCCAGCTGTTACCGGCAAGTTTTTCCATGAAACTGTCAGGATATTATCACGGAAAATGTTATACGGTTCAGGGCATCTATATTGACGCAGAAAATTATATGACCAGTGAACTAAGGAAAGATATTTTCAGAACGGTATGGTTTACACTGAAGAAGGACTTCGAACTTTCATTGAGCGAGGCTTCCGGTATGTCTCTACAGCTGAATTATCAATGGATCAACAATTCTTCAAACAGTTATTGGTACGATTATAAAAGTGAGTATATTTCACTGGTTCTGCAACTGGATATTTGAGAGGATTAAATTGTTATGGCACGACCGGTACGATTTAATATGAAAGCATTTTTCAGCTTTTTAGTCGTATTCGGATGGTTAATTCTTATCATTACCGGAATTGTATTGTACTTTGCGCCTGCGGGAAGAATTGCCAACTGGGTCCAATGGCGATTTCTCGGATTAACCAAGGATGAATGGCAGGCTGTTCATACCATTTTTGCTTTTGCTTTTATCATTACCGGCGCTTTTTATCTCTATTACAACTGGGTAATTTTCTGGAGCTATATAAAACGGCGGCTTCAGGAGGGGATGCGAATGCGCCGGGAACTTGTTTCCTCCAGTTTACTTATTTTTTTTGTGTTGACTCTGGTAATTGCCGGGGTACCTCCTTTTAAGAGTATTATGGATTTCGGGGAATATCTCAGCGATTCCTGGGCCAGTGAAAGTACCGAACCACCTATTCCACATGCCGAACTGATGACTCTGGCAGAGTATGCACAGAAAACAAACGGGAATGTCATCGAACTGATGAGAAATCTTGAAAAAGCGGGTATTCAGCAGGTGGATTCATCAATACAACTGGAAAAATTAGCAGAATTGAATGGATTATCACCTCAGCAGCTGATTGAAAAAGTTCGCGATACTCACAGCAGTGCCGTTCCCATGCTGGCAGGATATGGTCGGCGAACTGTTTCAGACATTGCTGATGAGCTGGGAATTGACATATCTGTTGCCAGGGAACGGCTGGCCCAGCAGGGTATTTCCTTTGAGCAACAGGAACTGATAAAAGATATGGCGGAGAGAAATAATATTCTTCCGCTGGACATAGTCAAAATAATGAGAGGGGAAAAAATCTCCGGGGAGGAATAACATGATAAAATACCTGTGGATTATTTTAATGGCATTTTTACTGATGTCTGCATCTGGATTGGCTCAGAGTGCTGACACATCTGCCGGTGAAAAGGAAGAGATCCAGAAGCAGGAACTGGTCCAGGAACAGAAAAAAGGACCTGAGAAAATAGGGGAATCCGGAAAATCAGATTCTGTCGGCCAGAAACTGGAAGGTTTTGTTGATATAGATGGTAACGGAATCGATGACCGATTAGAACAGAGAAGCAGGGGTAAAGGGAAACAGAAAGGAAAAGGTTTACGAAGAGACCGGTTTGTAGATACTGATGGAGATGGTATTTATGATGGCCGGGAATCTGCGATCGGTCTTCGAAAACTGTACCGAAAACGGAAAGGCAATCCCGGGAATAGATAAACGAAAGTTTAAACCTTCGGGAGGTTTTTTTTCCGCTGGAAATTCTTCCGCTATCCAGCTATATTCTCTTCTGCATATATCAATATTTTGACTTTTTTTTATATTCAGAAGGGAGATTAGGATGAAATATCGAATGGAAACGGAAGTGGTTCATGGTGTGGAACAGTCAGATCCCCATACCGGTGCCTTATCGATGCCGATTTATCAAACCTCAACCTTTGTTTTTAAAAATTCCGAACAGGGTGCCCGTCGTTTCAAGGGAGAAGAATCCGGTTATATCTATTCCAGGCTGGGGAATCCCAATACCGATGTTCTGGGCAAAAAAATTGCTCTGCTGGAGGGATATGAAGCGGGAATGACTACAGGATCCGGAATGGCAGCAGTTGCCAATGTTGTTTTAGCTGCCGCCGGAGCCGGAGATCATATTATTGTGGATGATACGGTTTATGGTGGAACACACTACCTGATTGAGGAAGAAATCAGAAATATCGGGATTGAGGTCACCCGCGTGGATGCATCCGTACTGGGGCAAGTTGAGAATGCCATGCAGGAAAATACCAGGCTTATAATGATTGAAACACCAGCCAATCCGACCCTTAAGCTGATTGATATTACCGGAGTGGTAAAAATTGCTCATCAGGGCAAGGCACTGGTGTGTGTGGATAATACCTTCCTGACGCCCTTTTATCAGCGACCAAAAGAATTTGGAGCAGATATCGTCCTCCATTCTGCCACAAAATATATCAGTGGTCACGGGGATGTCGTTGCCGGTATTATAGTTGGTGATCAGAAATTTATTAATCATGCTTTCAAAATATCCACACATTATGGATGGACACTGGCTCCTTTTAATGCCTGGCTGCTGCTTCGCGGCCTGAAGACCATGGGCCTCCGTGTGCATAAAAGCCAGGAAAATGCTCAGCAGATTGCCAGCTGGCTGGAAGATCACAAAGCGGTTGAGAAGGTATATTATCCTTTTTTGAAATCGCACTCGCAATACGATCTGGCCAGGAAACAGCAGTCCGGAGGCGGAGGGATCATTGCTTTTGAACTGAAGGGTGGTTATGAAGCCGGTAAAACCTTAATGGACCATGTCCATCTTTGTACACTTGCGGTAAGCCTGGGAGACTGTGATACATTGATCCAGCATCCGGCATCCATGACCCATGCCGGAATGAGTGAAGAGGCCATGAGGGAAGCACATATTACTCCCGGTCTGGTTCGTCTGGCGGTCGGAGTAGAACATGTCCAGGATCTGATAGAAGACCTGGATAAGGTTCTGCAAAAATTATAATAAAATAAATAAAAAAGAAACAAAAAAGCCCTGATGGAAATTCCCTCAGGGCTTTTTTATAAACCAGCTCTAACTTTTGTCTGTTCTGCTCGGAGCGAGAAATTTGTTATAAAGTAGCAGCGCCAGGATGGTTACCAGACCAATACAGCTGAAAATTAACCACAATGTTTTCGGTTGGTTCAGATTGTCCAC
>JAFGSO010000328.1 GCA_016934605.1 Calditrichota bacterium
AAGAAGGAATATTTTCTGGAGGATTTAAACTCTGGGAAACAATATCTTCTTGCATCAAAAACCCCACATCCCTCCAGAACGATCAGGTACGGAAGTTATTATTTTGATCCGGAGATATTTGAGTTAGGTAATCAGCTGCTGTTGGATAATCTGAACAATGACCTGCTGGTACTGGATGAATTTGGTCCGCTGGAATTGCGGGGGCAGGGTTTTCGGCCTGCTGTCGATCTGATTCTTAGAGCATACAGGGGAATATTTCTGTTAGCAGTCCGGCCGTCACTGTTTTCGGATACTTACGAAATATTAAAAAACCGAAATAAAACCAAACTCTCCCCCACTAGCGGGGGAAATGGAGGATCCCGGATGATTCCTGTACCTCATGTTCATATAGTGGGTCAGAAAAAAAGCGGAAAGACCGCGCTGCTGGAATTTTTAGTCACCGGATTTACCCGCAGAGGATATCGTGTGGGGACGCTTAAGCATAGTTCACACCAACATCCATTGGATAAATCCGGTAGCGATTCGGATCGGTTCAGCAGAGCCGGTGCAAATCCGTCTGTTTTTATGACCCCGAATGGTGTAGCTATCTTTTATCGCTCCGAACCCGGGGAAAATTTAAACCGTTATCTTTCACAACTTTTTTCCGACTGTGATCTGGTTCTGATAGAAGCATTCAGTCAGGCAGAAGGGCCTAAAATTCTGATCCAGAAAGATGAAAACGATCTGAAAGAGTTAGATGATATAATTGCGGTGGTTAATAACGACGGATATCACCCCGATTATACCGCATTTCGTCCGGGGGATTCAAAAATTATCGATTTTATTATCCGTACGATCTTGTCCCTCCGTGAAAATAACCAATAATGTGGCGCGCTGGTGAATCTTCCGGTTATTTTCTGGCATCATGATTCTGCATCATCATTGTCACCGTTTTCCCGGTTAATTTTATCCGGTCGACTTTTGGTTTCTGAACCCATAACACTTTTTTTGAACTCACGGGCACGCCTGGCATAATTTCTCAATGTTTCTTCAACCCCATAAAAGATGGTCCCCTTTGGGAATTTACCGTTTTTCTGTCTTTTACCGACTTCCTGTTCAGTGAGTATTTTCAAACCATCTTCTATGGTATCAACCGCCCAGATGTGAAATTGCCCCCGTTGTACCTCCTGCAGTACATCTTCGCGGATCATCAGGTTTTCAACATTACTGCGGGGTATAATAACTCCCTGTTTTCCGGTTAATTTTTTATTTTTACAGACCTGAAAAAATCCCTCAATCTTTTCATTCACTCCTCCGATTGCCTGCACTTCTCCGTTCTGATTCACTGATCCGGTTACCGCAATTCCCTGTTTTATCGGGACATCAGATAGGCTGGAGATAAGGGCATACAACTCGGTGGAGGAGGCGCTGTCCCCGTCAATCATGGAGTAGCTTTGCTCGAAGGTAAGGCTGGCGGAAAAAGAGGGAGGAATGTATTGACCGAATTTCGAATTGAAATAACCGGAAAGAATCAGAAGTCCTTTGTCGTGAAATTTACCGCTTAGCCGCGCTTTTCGTTCAATATTGACTACATTTTCATTACCGATAAACGTTTTCGCGGTAATCTTGGCAGGTCTGCCAAAACTGTACTCGCCGACAGTGCTGACGGATAATCCGTTTATTTCACCTACTTTTTCCCCATCTACATCAATCCGGTAAATATTGCGTTTATAAATTTCCTGGACTTTTTCTTCCACCATGCTGTTCCGGAAATTATATTCAGAAATTGCCTTCTTTACATGCTTTTCTCTTACAACTTTGCTGTTTTCTTTTTCAGCATAGTGGTTTGCCTCGCGAATGATACCAACCAGGGAGCCAAAACGAAGACTAATTTTTTCCTGATCGTCTACCAGTCGGTTTCCGTAATGAACAACCTCACGCACGGCGGTTCTGTGAAAGGGGAGCAGATGTTCTTCAATACAGACTTTACTGATGAACTTGGCGTATTGTGTGATATGATCTCTGGAAGAATCTGTTTCGTAATCAAAATCGGCCCTGATTTTGAAAATTTTACTGAAATCGGGGTCATAGGCTTGCAGCAGGTAATAAATATTGTTTGCTCCGATCAGGATAACTTTCATATTCATCGGAATCGGCTCAGGCCGGATACCTGCTGCGGATACGAAACCGTAAAGCTCAGAAACGTCTTCGGTTCGAATTTCTCTGGTTTTGATCACACGTTTAAGGGCATCATATACATAAGAATTGGTTAATACATGATCTGCCTCAGTAATCAGATATCCGCCATTCGCCCGATGGAGACTGCCCGGCTTCAGCATGGTGTGATCGGTGATCTGTGAGCCCATGAAAACCTGTTTATCAATTCTTCCGAATAAATTATTGTAAGTGGGATTAGGCTCGTAAATAACAGGTGCACCTTTTGTATCGCTGTTATCAATCAGCACATTCACTGTATAGCGCTTGAAATGGTTATCACGAACACCCTGTTCTCCACTCATGTCTGATTCTTTTTTTGTTTCGCTCAAGAATACATCAATATTGTTAATGATATCGTCTCTCACGTCGTTCAGATAACCGATCAGATCGTCATTGGAAATGTAATCCTGTTTGATGTCATGGATGTATCTGTCCACAATAAAGGAAGCCACCTTTTCGTTCAGTTTTCGGATACTCTGTTGAGCTTCACGATCAATTTTAACGACTTCCCGTACCGCGCTGTTGATTTTTTCCTGGACTTTTTCCAGCCGTTCATGTATCTCCTTTTTATTCTCTTCACTCAGATTCTCATAGTCCTCACTGCTCATTGGCTGGTCGTCTTTCAGAACAACCGTCTGAAAACCGGCCGGTGTACTCTGGATCTGGATACCCATCTCCCTTGCCTGGGTATCCAGCTCGTTCATTATCTTTCGTTTCCTTTCAGTGAATTTCATGAGCAGCGAAGCGTTCTGTTTTTCGTACTCCTCACTGCTGAAGGTGGCAGGTACTTCTTTTTTTAGTGTTTCTACCAGATTCTGCATTTCGCTATCAAATTTTTTGCCCTTTCCGGCAGGAAGGCTAAAGGCCCGGGGAATATCTTCATCGCGAAAATTATAGACATATATCCAGTCTTCAGGAATTGGTTTTTTCCTGGCATAGGTCTTTAAGAGGTCTCGAACGATGGTACTCCGCCCGGTACCTGACATACCCGTCACAAAAACATTATATCCGTTGTGGTTCATTTCCAATGCCAGCTGGATTGATTTTATGGCGCGTTCCTGACCGATGATCGATTTTAGGGGTTCAAGTTTATCGGTGGTTTCGAAATTAAAAAGTTTTAAACTGAGCGTTTTGTGAAGCTGTTTCGGCTTGAGTTCGGTTATTGCCATTTAGTGGATCCTTTATGGTAGTTTCATGAAAATTAGAAAGGGAGAGCAGGTGAATCAATCTGTTTTTCTTTTAGCCTGCACCATTCACAAGCATGAAGACAAAAAAGCACCAGGTGAAGAATAGTGATTTAAAGGACTTATTATTTAAGCTGGTTAATTCATAAACGTTAAAAGAAAATATACAATGCAATGATCTATTCCTCTGTGCTCTGTATTTTTGTAACTATTCATGTGCCACTGAAGCACAAAGAGCATTGAGATTTTTCAATAATTATTGGATTTATTTTTATAATTTGATCTGTGTCATTTTTATCCAAAATAAGGTTTTTTCTATAACTGTTTTGGACGTCCATAAAATTTCTTTATAGCTATGACCCCTGATTTTAGCCCGGCAATTCATTGCCGGGGAAGCGGATCTTCCCACCATTATATCCGTCCCATCGGGACGGCCGAACATACCACCTGCAACCACACATCCGTGGTGTCTACTTCCCTGACCATGATCGGTTTTCAGCGGTTTCAACCGTCCCGATGGGACGGAATTATGTTTTTTCCATTAACAGAGCTGTATCAAAAGTCAAATTATACGAAATAATATACAATATTACGAATATTCGGAATTCGAAGAATCTCTCCCCCTTCATGACAAGAGAGAGGGTTGGGGGTGAGATAATAAATTTAATATTGAATAGCTGAATTCATATTTATACACATATTTTGACTTTTGATACAGCCCCCTAACATCAGATAAAATTGCCTGGCCCTGCTATCAAAGTGGCATTGCATTACTCTTGTAGAAAAAGGGTTTTTTGAAATGTTTTGGACAGTATTTTTGATATATAAATCAGACCTGGTTTAAAAAACATCAAAAACGTGTCTAAAAAACCCTATCCTGCTTCACTTTTAGGATGAAACTTATTTATATTGGACAACAATGGATCTGTGTATATATCTCTGTGTCCTGGTTTATTCAAGAAAAGCATTTTTTAAATAGTTTTTTAATTCTTTGAATCAGTTAAAATGTATCATGCTTCAC
>JAFGSO010000329.1 GCA_016934605.1 Calditrichota bacterium
GATATTGAGATAAAAACTGATTTGAACAACAAGTTATGGAAAATCTGGGCAGATGAGGGCAACATCGAGCAAGTGATTATGAATCTTGCAGTGAATGCCCGCGATGCCATGCCGAAGGGCGGTTCAATTACGCTGTATACTGATAATATAATATTGAGGGAGTCGGATGTTCGAAATATTCCGAAATCCAGGCCCGGGAAATTTGTGGTATTCAATTTTTCGGATACTGGTGAAGGAATGAGTGAAGAAATAGTAAATCATATTTTTGAGCTATTTTTTACCACCAAAGAAGTCGGCAAGGGAACCGGACTGGGGTTGTCTGTAATATACGGAATTATTTCGCAGCATGAAGGTTGGATAAATGTAGACAGCAAACAAAAAGAAGGTACTACTTTCACTATCTATTTTCCGGCAACTTTTAAGGAGGCCGGGGAGGCTACCGCCGAAAAATTATCATTGCAGGATTTTCACGGTAACGGGGAAGTCATTCTTCTGGTGGAAGATGATTCCGAGATCAGGGATTTTATTGTACAGGCTCTGAACAATAACGGATACAGGGTATATGCTGTTTCGAATTATAGCGAGGCGCTTAGAGTATACGATCAGCAGAAAGAAGATATAAGGTTGATTTTTTCTGATGTTGTGCTTCCAGATCGCAATGGGTTGGAACTCATTGAAGAACTACTTTGCAAAGATTCACACCTGTCGGTAATTCTCAGTAGTGGTTATACCGGTGAAAAGAGTAACTGGGAAAGAATTTACGAGAAAGGATATCGCTTTCTCAAAAAACCATTTTCCATTGCCGAATTGATGCATTCAGTTTTTCTGGCGCTCAATGAAAAATAATCTGTTCCGGCAGATTAGAAAATGATTTAATCATCACTGATTATCAATACAATGTTCTGGAAAAGACGGACTCACTGACCTGTTGAAATAAGTTTATGGGGAAAACAGAATAGTGAATCTATTAGATTGGTGTGTTATTGTAATTTATTTAACTCTGGTGATAGGAATTGCTGTATTTATAAACCGGAGGCAGAAGGACACAGAGGATTATTATCTGGGAGGCCGGAAAATCAAATGGTGGCAGTCCGGTGCTTCTACGATGGCGACTCAGCTGGGAGCTATCAGTTTTGTTTCAGCACCGGCTTTTGTTGCCATAAAAGAAGGTGGTGGCCTGAAATGGCTCTGTTATGAATTCGGGTTACCTTTAGCTCTCATCCCGGTAATGGCAGTCATCATTCCAGTTTTACACCGACACCATTATGTCAGTATTTATGAATATCTGGAAAAGCGGTTTGATGGTGGAACCCGTTCATTGGTCAGTTTGCTTTTTCAGTTTGGGCGAGGCCTGGCAACTGCAGTCGCCGTTCTGGCAGGTGGGCTTGTTCTTTCGACCGCACTCTCAATTTCAACACCGGCGGCCATCATCCTGGTAGGTCTCATCACTGTGATCTATGATGCCCTGGGTGGTATAAAAGTAGTAATACTGAGCGATTTTCTGCAAATGGCTATCATTATTTGCGGGATTCTAATTTGCGGTGGTGTTGCACTCTCAGTGGTTGGCTGGGAAGGTGCATTTAACGGTTTGAGTCCCGACCGGTTTGATATCCTTGATTTTCGTCACTGGGGTTTTTCACCAGAAGGGGAGTATGCATTCTGGCCGATGCTGATTGGCGGTATATTTCTTTATATGTCATACTATGGTACAGACCAGAGTCAGGTGCAACGGGAATTATCAGTTGGGAATGTGGATGATGTCCGTAAATCCCTGATGGTGAATGCCCTGGGTAGATTCCCGCTTGTCCTTTCCTATTGTCTGATGGGTATCTTTATAGGTGCTATTTTCTCCTCTCCCGAGGGATTTCATCGTGTTGGGGAAATTATGGGTTTGAGTGTTGATGCTGCCCGGCAAACACTGAGCAGTGATCCGGACAGAATGGTTCCCATGTTTATTCTCGGCTATCTTCCCCATGGAATTATCGGCTTTATTTTTGTTGCGATTATGGCTGCATTAATGTCCAGCCTGGATTCCGGATTAAATTCTCTGAGTGCAGTAACGATGAAAGATTTTTATCAGAGATATATCAAATTGAATGCCGGGGAAAGACATTACCTGATTGCGTCCAAAATCATCACTTTTATATGGGGAATATTTTGCGTCTCCGCCGCACTGGTATTTTACTATTTCGGTGAAGCAACCCGCCAAACAACAATCGTTCTCATTAATGCTGTGGGAAGTATGCTCTATGGGCCTATACTGGCAACATTTCTTCTTGGTATGTTTACGAAAAAACTCAACGGTCAGTCAGTGAAAATCGGCATAGCTGTGGGGATCATCGTTAATTTCTGTCTCTGGATATTCACGCCGGTTTCCTGGCTCTGGTGGAATGTCACCGGTTTCTTAACAACTGCTTTGATTGCTTTCCTTGTTATTCTTTTCAGGCGTATTATTCCCGAGAATATCCCGAATACCACTCTCATTCGTCATGTTGAAGAGAGATCAGAAATTAACTGGAACAGCAGATACATGCTGGTTGGTATGTACTTTTTCTTTATCGTAATTTTCACTTATCTCATTGAATTGTGGGGCACTTTATAAATTAAGCGATATAGAATAAGGAAAGATACGAATCAGCAATCTATTGAAAAAGTTACGGTTATTACATAAGGGAATCCGAGCAGAAAAAAGTCTCTGTGCCTGAGGCCCGGCGTTTTTGATTATTGACCAGAAATAATTTTAATATGGAAGGGGGAAAAAGCCAAAGAAGATGTGGTATGAACTGAAAAATTCTATAACAAATTATTGTTGTATCCGTAGTATCAAAAAAAAACGTCGAGGACGAATATGCTCAGTTCACTTAAAACTTCCGGATATTTTAACAAAATACACATTCAGATTATTTTTTTCAGCCTTCTTGTGTCGATTTTAGTTCAGCCGGCAGTAAGGGGACAGTCACTCAATTTTCCCACGAAACATTGTGGCATTAGCATTGGAAATTCTAAAAAATTCAATGGCCTTCGGATTAATTTCCGTGACAAAAATGTTGAACGGATTTCCGGTATTAATCTGACTTTGTGGTGGTCCCAGGATAACAAATTTGCGCGGGTTAATGGTTTATCCCTCGGTATGATGCCAACAGCAGCCAATCTCCAGGGAATTCAACTGGGTATTCTGGGGGTAGCCGGAGAACAGGAAGTGAGAGGAGTGAGTGGCGGTCTGTTTGGTATTGCATCGAATAACAAGTTGTGCGGAATCGGATTTGGGGGACTGGGAGTTGCATCTGAAGACCAGATAAAGGGAATTTTTATTGGTGGACTGGGTAATGCCAGCGGTGGAGATATGAAAGGTGCTATGATTGGCGGTCTGGGAGTAGCCTCTGGCAGCGATGTTACCGGGCTGGCCATAGGAGGTCTGGGAATTGGTGCTGGCGGTAACGCAAAAGGACTCCTGTTCGGTGGCCTTGGGATCGGTGCCAGCGGTGATGTACGTGGAATAACTTTTGGAGGGCTTGGTGTAGGCGCAGGAGAAAACATTCAGGGAATAACACTGGCTGGAGTCGGAGCCGCTGCCGCAGAAAACATCTATGGTATTACGCTTGCCGGGGTGGGAGCTGCCTGTGGAGAAGAACTTAAGGGTATTGTTGTCGCAGGAATCGGGAGCGGAGCACCCTCCATAAACGGCCTGATAATATCAGGTGTAGTGATTCAGGCTACCGATATACGAGGTGCGTCCCTCACAGGTTTCTGGACCCGCATAAAAGAGGACGGCACCAGCAGCGGGATACGAATAGCCGCATTTAATCAGATTAAAGGATATCACTCCGGTCTGTCCCTGGGGATCATCAATTATGCCAGACGATTGAGCGGGATACAGATAGGATTTGTTAATTATGTACGGGATAATCCCCGCTTTTTAAAAATTCTGCCGTTTTTAAATATGAATTTCAATTGAATAGTATGAATGAAGAAATGTTGAGTTGGCTATACTACACTACAGTATGAATCACTCTTGTCCAAAATAAGGTTTCTTAGTGTATTGTATTGGACGTTCATGAATTTCTTTATATCTATGGCCTTTGACTTTGGGGGGCTGTTTCATAAGTCGTATTTTATGAAATAATATACATTATTACGATTATTTAACACTAAATAGATCTCTCCCCCTTCGCCCCCTCTTTCTGCAAGAGATGGGGGGTTGGGTGTGAGTTAATAAGTTTATTCTGAAAAACGATATTTATATTTATACATATATTCCGGTTTTTGATACCCCTCCAAAACGGATCTTCCCACCATCATAAAACTCCCATCAGGATGGCTGATTACCCGCGATTCTCCCGGAAAAAAGTTGGTCTGATATGTCAACGTTTGTTTTGACAGACCTTTTGCGAAAAAAAATCCGATACTGTCTACTTCCCTGACCATGAACGGTTTTCAGAGGTTTCAACCGTCCCTATGGGACGGGATTATGTTTTGCTATAAACCTACCATTGAAGTGGCGGGCTAACATCGGGTAAAATTATCTATCCCTGCTATCAAAGTGGCATTGCATCACCCTTGCAGAAAAAGGGTTTTTTGAAATGTTTTGGA
>JAFGSO010000040.1 GCA_016934605.1 Calditrichota bacterium
ACGAAATAAACATCTGCCCAGCTGGTATCAGACCCGGGTGCAATATAACTTTGAGTGATCCAGGTCTGTCCAGCATCGGTGGTCTTCAGAATCACGGTAGGTGTGGTTGATCCGGCACTCCCGACTATCCACCCCTCATTCTGATTCACGAAGAAAACATCATCCAGAGAATAGATGAGGGGCTCGGTTGGTGCCTGTACCACCTGCCAGTTGTCCTGGGCTGACAGGATGCCGATGAAGGCTAAAAGAATGAGTAGTACAGGAATTTTGCTCATAAGAGGTCCTCCTTTTGAATTAGGTGAAAAGTTAATAAATCCATTAGTTAAAGTATAAAGAATTTTACCATCAGAAGTAGAAAAATATTATCTCTGGTATTTCCCGGCGAAAAATTTTCGGCGGAGTTTTGCCGGTATTCTGCAGCCAGTTCAATGTCAAAGACGGGACCATAGTGGTAAATCAGCTGAAGTCCTGCACCGAGATCGGTCTTCTGCTGGGTATAATATTCAAAAGTTCTTATAAAAAGTCCATCAAAAAAAGAGGAATATTTGTTATTGGTCCTCTGATCATCTTCCACAAGATAAGTTCCGGCACCAATCCAGACTTTTTGTTCCCATCTTTCCGAAAGGGAGAAATTACTTCCCAGGGATGCGAAAATGCGCTGCCGGGTGAATTCATAAAAATTTACGGTCATCCGGTCCAGATACTTTTTATGATAATTTTCATACAATATATCACCGAACAGCGAAAAGGAACCGTTCAGTTTCTGCTTCAGGAAAATCCCGGCACGGTGGATGAGCCAGGAGTGTTCGATGGCATCAAGATCAAATTCAGGCGGCTCGGTGTTAAATTTTCCGGTCAAATACTGGTAGGATGCTCCTGCATGAGTATTCCGGAACACCATGAAACGTGCCATCACTGAAGCTTCCGCATCGGTTCTGTTGAATGATCCCTGTGGCTGAGGCTGAGAACCGCCATCGGTGACTTTCCCATCGCTCCATGAATAGCGGACCTTGCCCATGAGATGATTTTTCCTGCTTAATATTTTACCGATATGGAAATTGATAAGTGGACCGCCGTATTCAATTGTTCTTTCCTCAGACGTTTTTCCAAACAATACTACCGGAAGATCGCTGAAGCGAAACTTGTAAAGCACCGGGGTCAGATCCTGATCCAGATTGTAACGGGTCAGCTGTACCTTTTCCTGCTCGTCGAAATAGAGAAATACCAGACCGGTTTTCCACTCTTTCCAGCTGTATTGAATTCCCAATTTTGCATGAATGTCCCGGTGACGGTTTTCCGGTTTGGGGAATACCTGTTTCAAACGCTGATCGACGTTATAATAAACCGAAACGGCAGTAATCAGATTTTTTTCGAAGCGGTGCGCCCACTCCCCGCTCCAGAAAATTCCGTTCAGGATAAAATCCCCGCTGGTGCTGTCCCCCAGAACCAGGGTATTCAATCCGAGCATGCGGGATTGATGGAACCAGGGCATGGAGTAATCGGCTTGTCTTTGAAATCCGAAATACCCTTTAAAAATGTCTCTTTCGGTAAGGGGTTTTACCAATCGTACTGAAAATTGCTGTTCACTTATTTCCTCGGGTTGATAGATTAGCCGGTATGGTCCTGTTTCACGAAAGAAATGACCGCCAGCCCAGAGTGAGAAGGCTGATTCGTCCTCAAACAGTCCCGCCGGATTTCCGGCAAAATCGTAGAAATTGGGTGAATGGTGAATGGAATCCTGCAATACCGGCTGAAAAATGAACGAAAAATCCGGAGAATATTCAGTATACTGGCCAAAAGCGCCGGTCAATGCAGCAAACAGAAATAGGATAAAATAATTCCGCATAAAGTTACTCGATTTCTCCGGGTGACGGAGTATCCAGAACCTGAAAATCGATACTGCTGTTGTTATTATCCATCAGTATTTTTAATCCGTTGACTTCCCGGAATACTTTTCTGGCAATGGATTTCCCCTGATAACGCGGTAATCCGCCTGTTATTCCGGAATCGATATCGTCCGATAAACGTTTGAATTCATAATTTGTCAGATCTTCTTTGTATTCCACGCCATCTGTTACGCGTTGCTTCGGCACCTTAATCAGATCGAAGGGGCCATAGCTCAGGGTATCTTCCGGTTCCAGTTTTGCCAGGTAAATGGCATCGTTATTGGTTGAATAGAGAAAGTCTATCCCGTATTTATGATGAATCTGAATCATGTTGGGTACGAAGGGATTATCGATATCGTTGGAGAGGGGATTATAATATTCGAAATCTGCCTGGCTGAGATCCAGACTTTTGCTGTTTTTCAGGATATGGTTTTCCGCGTCCTGAGCGATGACCACTGTCTGTCCCGGTTCTACCGGATAGTCGGTGCCATTGCCAGGAAACTGGTAAAGGTGAATACTGTACATATAATCCGGATCTTCTTTGTATCCGTAATCGGCATCTCCGATAACCCAGCCGTCTATATAAAATGTCTGGGAGGAATTATTATAGATTTCGGTGAACTGGTCGTGGAAATAAAGCGGAGGCGGGGAGGGAGCTCCGTTATAGTATATTTCGCTGATGACAAAAGGCGTTCTGGGTACCTGTTTCAGCAAGACAGTGAATGAATCTGCCATACTTCCCATTTTCTCTGCCGCTGCACTTCCCACCAGAATTTCTTCCCTGCGATATCCCAGATAATGCTGAATGGTGTCTTCCGGATAAATTTTTTGCACAGTACAGTTATAAAAGTCCGGTATCAGGTTATGGAACCGGGCAGTTCCGGTTTCATC